>JASHRY010000106.1 GCA_030037105.1 Xanthobacteraceae bacterium | reverse complement strand
CATCTTTGGCGTCGGCCCACGCGTCGGTATGAGGTACGAGGACGTCACATCGCAACACGTCTTCATAGACATGCATCCCGCATTGCGCGTGACATTCTGCGCCAAGGTACACGCCCGCGACTTCGGAGATCCCCGAGAAATTTCGAACTCCTCCCGGTGCCCCCCATGCCTCCTCGATTCGCAGACGGCGGGCATGCGAAAACGGCTCGCCGCCAGCGATAATGAGTTCCACACCCATGGCTGTCGGATCTTTGCCGGCCGCTCGGATGGCGTTCGCAAAAGCCAACGCATAGGACGGAGTGCACACGAGAGCACGCGGCTTGTATTCCTCGAGTAGCGAGATGCGCGTTTCGGTCGGAAGCGGCGCGCCAGCCGGCACGATGGTCGCACCGATGAGTGGAGCGCCGTGGTAAAATCCCCACGCGGCCGTCCACATCGTGTATGGATAAGTCATAAAGACATAATCGCCAGCGGTGACCCCTGCGATGGACATGTTTCGTGCGCCGCACACCGCAAACGCCTGCATATCCTTTTTTGACTTGATGATGGACGCCTGTCTTCCTGTCGTTCCCGTGGTTCGGAAAATGTAGGCTCCCTCCCTTTCAATCGTCGAAAGCGGTTCACATAAGAATCCTCCGTAAGGCGGGTGTCGTACCAGCGCGTCGCGATACTTCTGCTTATTAAGGGTGGGAAGATTCAATAGATCGTCGGGATGCCGCAGGCCATCTGCGGTCTTCGCAGAGGCCGTGAAGGCTTCTGCCCAAAAAGGCGATCGAACAATCCAACGTGTTTGCCTAATCGTCTTTTGAAACTGGTGATCCTCGACTTCCGCTCGATCGCGTCCTTCAAGGAGGTTTGTCACGTGGGGTTGTTTATGGGGGCGTACGAAATCCTTCCTGGTTGCTTGCCTGGTTGCTTCACCGATGCCGCCCTTCATGATGCACCGTCCACCGCCAAAAGCTTGCCCTCGCGTAGATTCAGCCCGCGAACCATGAACGCGACAAGATCCTGAACCAACTCGTCCGGCTGCGAGCGATTTTTCAAATCCCACCGCCGCAGCGCGACCATGGTCGGAAGAAAGGTCAGAATGTTCGCGGTGACGCCGGGATTTCGAGTGACCAGATGGCCGTCCTGTTCGGCCCTATTGATCAGATCGACGAAAAAATCCACAAAACTGCTAACGCGGTTTAGGACGATGTCTAGCGCATCGCCTCGCAAGAGATGGCTTTCTTGGTAGATGAGCAGCAGATCATCCTGGTGCTGCTGCATCTGCTCAATGAGTGCACCCAATGCAGCTTTTAGCTTGCTTGCCGATCCCTTGGTGACTTGAGTGGCCTCAATAATGGCATCCTGATAGGAAGAAATTAAGTGATCGCAGACTAGAAATAGAATTTCGTCCTTCGATCTTATGTAGTTATAAAGGTTGCCCTGGGTCATATTAGCGGCGTCTGCGATGTCTTTTACTGTGGAGTCATGGAAACCTTTTTGACCGAATACTTTCTTTGCCGCAATAATTATGGCTATCTGCCGCTCCTTGACTAATTCCTTATCTTGAATTTTCGGAGCTGTACTTTGCACGTACTTTATCTCCTCTTTCTGAGTGATTGGTCATTCAATCTCGTTCGAAAGGCAGAGTCAACTCAACTTTCATCCGCGAAGTACGCTTTGGCCTATGACAGAGTTGGCCGAAATGGTGGACGCGGCTCAGCCCAAACCAGGCAAGCGCGAAAAGCATGCCGCGCTGCCAATCAGTCGCTCTTATTTGTGACGCCGTGTACGCTCTCATCCGCAAAGACCCGGGTCACGTGTCCCATCTTGCGGCCGGGGCGCACGGCGGCTTTGCCGTAGAGATGCACGGCGGCGCCGGGAACCGTGAGCCAGGACCGATAATCCTCGACCTCGTTGCCGATGAGGTTCACCATTTCCACGCGGCCGCGGCGGATGGGCTTGCCGAGCGGCCAACCGGCAACCGCGCCGATGTGCTGCTCGAACTGCGAAACCGAAGCGCCGTCGAGCGTCCAATGGCCGGAATTATGCACACGCGGCGCGATCTCGTTGACGAGGATTTCGTCGCCGTCGCGCAGCACGAACATCTCGACCGCCAGCACCCCGACATAGGCGAACTTCTGCGCGATCGTTTCGGCGATCTGCCGCGCCTGCGCCGCGCCGGCTTCGGAAAGTACGGCGGGCACGCGCGAAACCTTTAATATATGTTCGCGATGCTCGTTCTCGGTCACGTCGAAACATGCGACGCCGCCGTCGCGCCCGCGCGCGGCCACGACCGAAACCTCGCGCGCGAACGGCACGAAGGCTTCGAGGATGCAAGGCTGCCCGCCGACTTCGCGCCAGGCCGTTTCGGGATCTGTGCCGTTCCCGATCGTCGCCTGGCCTTTGCCGTCGTAACCGAAGCGGCGCGTCTTCAGCACGGCGGGGCGGCCAATCCGGCCAAGCGTCGCCGCAAGCTCGGCGGGCTGGGCGACCGCGGCGTAGGGAGCGGTGCGGATGCCGAGACCGCTGACGAAGGTTTTTTCCGCGAGCCGATCCTGAGTCGTCGCCAGAACCTGCGGATCGGGCAGCACCGGAACCCGCGCGGCGAGAAACATTGCCGCCTCCGCCGGCACGTTCTCGAATTCATAGGTGACGATGTCGACGTCGGCGGCGAAACGGTCGAGCGCCTGCGTGTCGGTGTATTCGGCGCAGGTCACCCGCCGCACGACATCGAAGGCGGGCGAGTCGGAGTCAGGGGCAAAGATATGGCATTTGAAGCCGAGGCGCGCCGCCGCCAGCGCCAGCATGCGGCCGAGTTGGCCGCTGCCGAGGATGCCGATCGTGGCTCCAGGTTCGAGAACGGGCGCGGACGCGCTCACGCTCCGGCGTCCTTGGGTGCTTCGGCAACGGCGGCGGTCTGGCGCTGTCGCCAGGTCTCAAGCCGTTGCCCCAGCGCCGGATCGCTCAGCGCCAACACGCTCGCCGCGAGCAGCGCGGCGTTGACGGCGCCGGCTTGGCCGATCGCCAGGGTGCCGACCGCAACGCCGGGCGGCATCTGCACGATGGAATAAAGCGAATCGAGCCCCGACAGCGCCTTCGACTCGATCGGCACGCCAAAGACCGGAAGAGTGGTGAGCGCCGCCGCCATGCCCGGCAAATGCGCGGCTCCGCCCGCGCCGGCGATGATCACCTTGAAGCCGGCGTTTTTCGCGCCGCGGGCGAAGGCGTAGAGGCGCTCGGGCGTACGGTGGGCGGAGATGATGCGCGCCTCATAGGCCACCCCGAGCGCGTCGAGCGTCTCGGCGGCATGTTTCATGGTCTGCCAGTCGGACTGGCTACCCATGATGATGGCAACGGATTTCGCTTCCGTCGGCGGCAAACCAATCCCCTGCACGGAGGAAGCGCCGGATTATAGGCACGGCCCTTGGGGTGGCAAGGCTCTGGTCACACGGATCGATTTTTTTCGCCTTTCTCACGCGGCGGCTTTTGCCCGTCGGCACGCTTCCCATAAGCGCGCCGCGCTGGCCGGCATATCGAGGCGCGCCGCGCCGCCGCCCGGAACGGCGTCGGCGACGGCGTTCATGACCGCCGCGATCGAGGCGGTGGTGCCCGCCTCGCCAACTCCCTTCACGCCGAGCGGATTGGTCGTCGCCGGCACGCACAGGAGCGCGTCGCGAATGGGCGGCATGTCGGCGGCCCGCGGCATGGCATAATCCGTGAACGAGCCGGTGGCGAGCTGCCCGGCCTCGTCGTAGATCACCTGCTCCATCAGCGCCTGTCCGAGCCCCTGCGCCAACGCGCCGTGCAATTGGCCCTCGACGATCATGTCGTCGAGCACGTTGCCGCAATCATCGACCGCCGTGTAGGCGACGACATCCATGTGCCCGGTCTCCGGATCGATCTCGACCTCGGCGACGTGCACGCCGTTGGGAAAGGTGAGCGGCGTTTCCGTCGTGGCCTTGGTATCGAGGTCTTCCGCGATCGCGCCGCACTTGCTCAGCTCGGCCGCGCGCGCGGCGACCTCGAACAGCGAGATGCGACGGTCGGTGCCGACCACGGCGAAGCTGCCGGCCGCGTAGGCGACGTCGCCTTCGGCGGCTTCGAGCAGCATTGCCGCGATGCGTCTGCCCTTCTCCAGCATGAGGTCGATGCATTTGACGATCGCGGCGCCCGCTGTCATCGCCGAACGCGAGCCGACCGAAGCATAACCGGCGATATCGAGGGCGGAATCGCCGTGCTTGTGGGTGACCCTGTCGCGCGGAATTCCCAGGCGATCGGCAACCAGGCGGGGAAAGACCGAGGCGTGTCCCTGGCCGGTCGACTGCACATTGAGATTAAGCGTGACCGTGCCGTCGCCCGGAAAGATGAACCGCGCGCCTTCGATCGGCGAACCGCCGGCGTGCTCCAGCATGCAGGAAATGCCGATGCCGCGGTATTTGCCGCGCGCTTTCGCGTGGTGCCGACGCGCTTCAATGCCGGCGTAATCGGCGAGTTCCAGCGCCTGATCGAACACCGACGTGAAATCGCCGCTGTCATAGGTCGTGCCGACCGCGGTCTTGTACGGCATGGCGGTCGCGGGAATGAGGTTGCGCCGCCGCAGTTTCGCCGGATCGATCCCGCTCACGCGCGCGGCTTCCTCGACCACACGCTCGAGCACGTAGTTCGCCTCCGGCCGCCCGGCACCGCGATAGGGTGCGGTCGGCAGCGTGTTGGTGAACGCACAGCGTGTACCGATGTCGATATGTCTGATGTCGTACATGCCGGGCAGGCAGCGGGTAAAATTCACCGCCGGGATATTGGCTCCGACCGCGCCGACATAGGCGCCGAGATTGGCGGTGTTGCGGATGCGCAGCGCCAGGAAGCGTCCGCTCCCGTCGAGCGCAAGCTCCGCCTCGGAATGGATGTCCCGCGCCTGATTGTCGCTGAGGAACGCTTCGGAGCGGCTCGACATCCAGTGAATCGGCCGTCCGAATTTCCTGGCGCCGAGCAATTGCGCGACATATTCGGGATAGGGGCCGGTTTTCAGACCGAAGGCGCCGCCGACGTCTTCGGTCCGCACGCGCAGGCGTTCCTTCGGCACTTTCATGATGGCGGCGAGGACGTTGCGCATGGCGGTCGTGCCCTGCGAGCAGACGCGCAGCATGTAACTGTCGGCGGCCGCGTCGTAGCTCGCGGTCGCTCCGCGCGGCTCCATCGAGGCGACCGCCATGCGCTGGTTCATCACCGCGATCCGGGCGACGAATTTCGCGGCGGCGAAAATAGCGTCGACTTGGCGGGAATTGGCCGCAGGGTCCGCGGCCGGGCCCGGCCAGTCGATCGCCAGATTGCCCGGCGCCTCCGGCCAGACTTGCGGCGCGCCCGGCGCGAGCGCCGCGCGCGCGTCAACGACCGGCGCCAGCGCCTCGTATACGACGGTGACGAGCTCGGCGGCATCCTGCGCCGCGGCCGCGCTTTCGGCGACCACCATGGCGACCGCCTCGCCGATATGCATGGCGCGTTCGCGCGCGAGCGCCGGCCGGTGCGGCGTGATCAGTGCCTTGCCGCCGCGGCCGCCGAGCGGCGGATGGCGGCTGATGCTGCCGATCCCCTCCATGTCTTTCCCGGTCAGCACGCCGACGACGCCGGGCACAGTCATGGCCGCCTCGACGTCCACCTTGACGATGCGGGCAAAGGCATGCGGCGAGCGCACGAAACAGGCATAGGCCTGGGTCGGCAGCGGCGCGTCGGCCATGTAGCGGCCGCGGCCGCGCACCAGAGCGTTATCTTCGACGCGCGGCTCATTTGTCGCGCGGTATTGCGTTTTTGCATCCATGCTCTGTTCCGGAGCGCCTTTTGGGCTTCGCGCGGGCCCTTTATAAACGAAACCGCCGATCGCTGAAGGCAACCCTGTCGCAAATTCAGCCGCCTTCGCTTGTCCCTCTCCTCAATCCCCCCTTCCGGAGGGAGGAGAAAGATTGCCGCTTGTGTTCTCCCTGCTCCTGACTCAGGCGCGGCTCATTGTTTAACCTCTTCGCCGATGCTCCGCCCCGGTTCGCGCGCCCTCACCACGCTCCTCGCCATGCTGACCGCGCTCGGGCCGCTGTCGATGGACATGTATCTGCCGTCGCTGCCAGACATTGCTCGCGTCCTTGAGGCGCCGACGGCGCGCGTGCAGTTGACCTTTTCGAGCTACCTCATCGGCTTTGCCGTCGGGCAGGTGTTCTATGGCCCGATTTCGGATCGCCATGGCCGCCGCCCGGTGCTGCTCGCAGCGCTTGCGCTCTACATCGTCGGCACTCTCATCTGCGCCGCGGCGCAATCGATCGATACGTTGATCGCGGCGCGTTTCCTGCAGGCGATCGGCGGGTCCGGGGCGATCGTGCTGGCGCGCGCCATGGTACGCGATCTCTATTCCGGCGTTCAGGCGGCGCGCGAACTGTCGCTGATGGGCTCGATCAGCGGCTTTGCCCCGATCGTCGCGCCGATGATCGGCGGCGTGCTGCAGACCGCTTTCGGCTGGCGCGCGGGCTTCCTCGCCATGGGCATCGTCGCCGTGGCCGCCTTTTTCGTGATGGGTCGATTGCTGCCGGAGACGCTGCGCACCAACGCCGCCGCGCCGAACTCATTATCGTTCCTGCTGCAAAGCTCGGGCACCATATTGCGGCATCGCGGCTTTCTCGCCTATCTCGGCATACTCGCCACCAGCTATGCGGGACTGTTCGCCTGGATATCCGGCGGCTCCTTCGTCCTCCAAGAACTCTATGGCCTGTCGGCTTTCGCCTTCGGCTTCATCTTCGCGATCGGCGCGGCGGGCTATGTCCTCGGCGCGACGATCGCGGCGCGGCTCGTGCTCCGGCTCGGCGTCGACGGCACGATGGCCGTCGGCGTCGTGTTGCTCGCCATGGGCGGCGTGGCCCTGGCGGCGGTCGTCGTTGCCCACGTCGCCAATGGCGTCTGGCTCGTCGCGGCGATGGCGCTTTACCTCGCCGGACTCGGGCTTTCCATGCCCCAAGCCATGGCCGGCGCGTTGACGCCATTTCCTGAGCGTGCCGGCACCGCGGCCTCGCTCCTCGGCGTCGCGCAGCAAACCGCCGCCGCCATCGTCGCGGCCGTGGTCGGCGATTATCTCGGCCGCTCCCCCTGGCCGGTTGCCGGCACGGTCGTCGTCATGGGCTGCCTCGCCCTGTTGCTCTGGGCGCTCACGCGGCGCCTGCGCTCGGGCGAGCTGCCGAGCAGCTCTTAAGCGACGCGACTCCGGCGCCCGTTGCCTGCAGCGGCCTGTTTGTTAGGATGACCGTGATGGGACAAGCGCGCGGCACCGACACTGTTCTCGGCCAAGGCCGAGCCGAGCGCGCCCGCGACGGCGGCGATGGCAGAGCCTTAACGTCCGGCAGCGACCCGTTCAGCCGCCGTTCCTTCCTCGCCGGAATAAGCGGCGTGGCCGGAGGTCTGGCGCTGGCCTTGGCGATCCCGTTCGAGCCGGCGCGCGCCACCGAGGAAGGGCCGGAGGTCACCGCTTGGCTGGTGATCTGTGCCGATAATTCCGTCATCATCCGCATCGCCCGCGCCGAGATGGGCCAGGGCGCGCTCACCGGCCTCGCCATGCTGGTCGCCGAGGAGCTTGAATGCGACTGGGCGCATGTCCGCACCGAATTCGTCGCGCCGGGAGAGAACGCGCGCCACCATCGGGTCTGGGGCGACATGTCGACCGGCGCGAGCCGCTCGATCGCGTCCTCGCAGCTCTATCTGCGCCAGGCTGGCGCCATGGCGCGGGAGATGCTGATCGCCGCGGCCGCGGCGCGATGGAATGTTCCGGCGGCGCAATGCGTCGCCCGGGCGGGCACGATCACACATCGGCCAAGCGGCCGCGCACTGACGTTTGGCGCCGTCGCCGAAGATGCGGCGAAGATCGCACCTCCGGCGGACATCAAGCTGAAGGACCCGAGCGAATGGACGCTCGCCGGCAAGCCGGTGCGGCGCCTCGACGTGCGCGAGAAGGTCACGGGGCAACCGGTCTATGCCATCGACGTGCGGCTGCCGGACATGCTTTACGCCGCCATCGTGCACTGCCCGGTTTATGGCGGCAAGCTGAAGTCGGCGGACGAGCGGGCAATCGCCACGATGAGGGGCGTGCGCCGTGTGGTGCGGATGCCCGAGGCCGTCGCCGTGGCGGCCGATTCCTGGTGGCGCGCGAAGCGCGCGGTCGAGGCGCTGCCGATCGTCTGGGACGATCGCGGCAACGGCCATGTATCGAGCGCCGAGATCGCCGCCTTCGTGCGCAGCGGCCTCGCGGCAAAAGAAGCGCAAGTCGGTCGCGCCGACGGGGACGCGGCGGCCGGCCTCGCGCGCGCCGCGCGCCGTATCGAGGCCGACTATACGGTTCCGTTCCTCGCCCACGCGACGATGGAGCCGCAGACCTGCACCGCCCATGTGACGCCCGAGAAAATCGAGGTTTGGGTTCCGACCCAGGATGCCATGACCGCGCTCGCGACCGCGGCCGTCGCCGCCGGCGTGCCCAACGACAAGGTCGTGGTCCACTGCATGATGCTCGGCGGCGGCTTTGGTCGGCGCGGCACCATCCAGGACTACGTCCGCGAAGCCGTGCTCATTGCCAAGGAGGTTGCGCAGCCGGTCAAGCTCGTTTGGACGCGCGAGGAGGACATCCGGCACGATTTCTATCGGCCCTTCGGCATGGCGCGCCTCGTCGCCGGTCTCGATACCGACGGCATGCCGATCGCGTGGACGATCCGCCTTACCGGTCCGTCCTTCGTGGCTTCGCTCGTACCGGCGTTCGGCACGAGCTTCGTCGATCGCAGCTTTCTCAGCGGTCTTACCGACGAAATGCCTTACGACGTGCCGAATTATCTCGTCGACTACGTGGTGCGCCAGTCGCCGGTGCCGATCGGCGTCTGGCGCGCGATCAACTACACGGAGAACGCCTTCTACAAGGAATGCTTCGTCGACGAGATGGCGCATGCCGCGGGTTCGGACCCTTACCTCTTTCGGCGCCGGCTGTTGCGCAAGAGCCCCAAAAATCTTGCCGTGCTCGATGCCGCGGCCAAGAAGGCGGATTGGGGCACTCCGCCTCCCGCCGGAATATTCCGCGGCATCGCGCTCAACGAGGCGTGCGGCAGCTATTGCGCGCAGGTGGTCGAGGTTTCGGTCGAGAACGGCGGCGTGCGCGTGCACCGCGTCGTTTCCGCAATCGACAGCGGCCACGTGGTCAATCCGCTCTCGGTCGACATGCAGCTTCAGGGCGCCGCCGTTTATGCGCTGACGGCGGCGCTCAACGGCGAGATCACCATCAAGGATGGCGGCGCCGAGCAATCGAACTTCGACACTTACGAGATGCTGCGCCTTGCCGACGCGCCGAAGGTCGAGACCGTGATGGTGCCGAGCGGGAACTTCTGGGGCGGCGTCGGCGAGCCGCCGGTGCCGCCGCTGGCGCCGGCGTTGTGCAATGCCGTGTTTGCCGCGACCGGCCGGCGCATCCGCTCGCTGCCGCTGAAGAACCACGATCTCGGCAAAGCGACCTAAGGCCCCTATCGAACGGATCACCGCCGCCCGAACAGGCGGTCGAGCAGCCAAGAATCGAGACCGTCATTGTTCGGCTGTGACGGCCGTCCCGCGGCGGCACTGTGACCTGCGCCCGCGGCGCCCGGCGCCGGCGCGCTCGTCCAGCCGGCGCCCACGAGCCCCGGCAACGGGGTAGCGGCGACGCCCCGATGTGCGGCCTGCATGAACCGGCTCCAGATCTCGACCGGCAGGCCGCCCCCGGTCGCTCTGCGGGTCGGCGAATTGTCGTCGTTGCCGAGCCAGATGCCGGCGACAAGATGCGAGGTGTAACCGATGAACCAAGCGTCGCGAAAATCCTGGCTGGTGCCGGTCTTGCCCGCCGCCTGCCAGCCGGGAAGATCGGCCTTGCGCGCGGTGCCGCTGAGGAGCGTCTGGCGCAGCATCGTGTTCATCATGGCGGCGTAGCGCGCGTCGATGATGCGGCCGAGAACTTGCGGCGAGCGCGCGTAAAGCGTCTTGCCGTCCGTGGTGCGCACGCGCTCGACGACATGCGGCGCGATCGCGAAGCCGCCGTTGGCGAACGGCGCATAGGCGGCGACGAGCTCGAACGGGGAGACTTCCGACGTGCCGAGCGCGATCGAGGCATTGGGCTCGAGGATCGAGTCGACGCCGAGCCGGTAGGCGGTGCGAATGACGGCGGCGGGACCGAATTCCAGCGTCAGCCGTACCGCTACGGTATTGAGCGAATTCGCCAATGCCTGCGTCAACGTCACCGGGCCGAGATATTCATGTTCGAAATTCTCCGGCTTCCAGCCTTTCACGGCGATCGGCGCATCCTCGCGCACGGTGTCGGGCGTAAGGCCGTGTTCGAGCGCGGTGAGATAGACGAAGGGCTTGAACGCAGAGCCGGGCTGGCGCTTGGCGGCGATGGCGCGATTGAACTGGCTTTCTTCGTAGTTCTTGCCGCCAACGAGCGCGCGCACGGCGCCGTCCGGCGTCATGGCCACGAGCGCACCCTCGCCGATGCGGAGCCTTTCTCCCTGCTGCGCCAAGGCATCGTCGAGCGCATGCTCGGCCGCGCCCTGCAAGGCGGGATCGATCGACGTTTCGACGACGATGTCCCGGTCGAAGCGACCCACCAGATCGTTGACCGCGTCCATCACCCAGTCGGCGACGTAATTGACCGAGCCGGCGCCGACCGGCTTTACGGCGCGCGCCGGATGGGCGAGCGCGAATTTGGCGGCGTCGGCGCCGATCAGCTTTTCCTCCGCCATGTCGGCGATCACCAGCCGTGCGCGGCGCGTGGCGCCGTCCGGATTGCGCGTCGGCGCCAGCCGCGACGGCGATTGGACGAGGCCGGCAAGCAGCGCCGCTTCGGCGAGCGTCAATTGCCGCGCCGATTTTCCGAAATAGCGGCGCGCGGCGGCTTCGATGCCGTAAGCGCCGGCGCCGAAATAGACGCGGTTGAGATAAAGTTCGAGGATCTGCGCCTTGCTGAACTTGTGCTCGAGCCAGAGCGCGAGCACCGCTTCCTGCAGCTTGCGCGATACCGTGCGTTCCTGCGTCAGGAACAAATTTCTAGCGAGCTGCTGCGTGATAGTCGATCCGCCCTGTGACGCGCCACGGCGCAGCAAATCGTGAATGACGGCGCGCATGATGCCCCATGGATCGACGCCGTGATGGGAATAGAAGCGGCGATCCTCGACGGCGATGAATGCCTTGGGCACGTAGTCCGGCAGTTCGCGCAGCGGCACCTCCGCGCCGCCCATATCGCCGCGCGTCGCCAGCGTTGCGCCATCGGCGCCGAGGATCAGCACCGAAGGCGGGCGCCTGGGTATTTCGAGCGACTGGATGGGCGGGAGATGAATGCCGATCCAGGCGAGCGTGCCGATCGCGCCGATTACCGCCCATAACGCCAGGACGACGCCCCAATAGATCAGGCGACCGAGGCCGAATCGGCCTTTGCCGCCCCTGCCGTTGCGATAAGGCTTGCGCGTTTGGCGCCGGGCGTCGTTGCCGCGGTGGCGGCCTGCATCGCCGCGCGTCGCAGGCGGGCCGCCGGTGCGGTCCTGCGGGCGCAACCGAATGTCGAGGCGTCCGGCGGCGGGCGCCCGTTTGCGGTTAAGCAGTCGCCACGCCATATCCCGTCCCCGGCGCGCGCCGCGCGCGCTGTGGCGGACGCTAGAGCGCGGAATTTAAGGGGCGGTTACCGCTCCGGGGACCGGAAATTCCGCTAGCCTGCGGCGGCCTCCCGCGCCGCCTTGCTCTCACCCGCCGGCGTGGCAAACAAGGCGATGAGCGGACGCTTGATCGCGGCCTGCCGCGTCGGCGTCGTTATTTTGGCGCCGAGAAGATCGGTGACATAGAAAACGTCGACGACGCGCTCGCCGAAGGTCGCGACATGCGCCGAGGCGATGTTCAGATTGAGCTTCGACAGCGTCGTGGTCAATTCGTAAAGCAGGCCGGGGCGGTCGAGGCCGGTCACTTCGACCACGGTGTAGCGATTGGACCATTGGTTATTGACGGTCACCTCGGGCTCGATGGCGAAAGCCTTGAGCCGCCCTTTCGGCGGAACGCGCTTGGGTACCGCCTCGGGCAGCCTGATCTGGCCGCGCACCGCCTTCTCGATCGCTTCGCCGATGCGCGCGGCGCGCCGCGCCTCGTCCTCGTCGCGTTCGAACTCGCGCGAGACGGCGATGGTGTCGAGCGCGAGTCCGTCGGTCGTGGTGTAGATCTGGGCATCGACGATATTGGCGCCGGCGAGCGCGCAGGCGCCGGCGATGACCGACAGGAGCCACGGATGATCGGGCGCGAGCACCGTCAGCTCGGTGACGCCGCGCCCGGCGTCGAAACCGACACGGGTCGCCAAAGTCTTGCCGGCGTCCTCGGTTTCGCGCACGAAGCGCGCGTGCGCGAGTTTGTGCGGCAGGTCGACCTTGAGCCAATAGGCCGGATAATGGCGGCCGATATAGGCGTCGAGCACGGCGGCCGGCCAATCGCGGACCGCGGCGCGGAATTCCGCTTGCGCCGCGGCGACGCGCTGCGCGCGGTTGACCTCGGAGAAGCCGCCGGTGAGCACCGGTTCGGTCTCGTAATAGAGCGTGCGCAGGAGCTGCGCCTTCCATCCGTTCCAAACCCCCGGCCCCACGGCCCGGATGTCGGCCGTGGTCAGGATGGCAAGAAGCTTCATGCGCTCCAGTGACTGCACGACCGCGGCGAAGTTCTCGATCGTCTTGCGGTCGGAGAGATCGCGCGATTGCGCCACGGTCGACATGACGAGGTGCACCTCGACCAGCCAGGCGACGAGCTTGGTCTCGGTCGCGCTCAAACCGAGCCGCGGACAGAAGCGGCGGGCGATGCGCGCTCCGGCGATCGAGTGATCCTCGATGCGTCCCTTGGCGATGTCGTGCAGAAACAGCGCCACGTAAAGCGCGGTGCGGTGCGGCGGCTGGATCGTCCGCATCAGCTCGCCGGCGAACGCGACGTCGGGATTGTCGCCGCGTTCGATCTCGTTGAGCGCGCCGATGCAGCGCACGAGATGCTCGTCGACGGTATAGTGATGATACATGTTGAACTGCATCATCGCCACGATGCGGCCGAAGGCGGGCGCGAACTTGCCGAGCACGCCGGCCTCGTTCATGCGGCGCAGCACGGTTTCGGCCTCGTTCTTCGAGGTCAGAATCTCCAGGAACAGGCGGTTTGCTTCCTTGTCCTCGCGCACCCCCGAGTCGATCAGATTGAGGGAGTGCGTCGCGGACCGCATGGCCTCGGGATGGATCGCGAGATTGTGCTTCTGCGCCAGATAAAACAGCCGGACCAGGTTGACCGGATCGCGGCCGAAGACTTTTGCATCGGCGACGTTGATGCGGTCGTTGTCGATGATGAAATCGTCGGTCTCGCTCAACGTGCGCCGATTGAGCCGGGGACGCAGGCGGGCGATGACGCGGCTTAATACCGGCGCCGGCTTCGCCTGCCGTTCTTCGAGGCCGGCGAAGAGAATGGCGGTCAGATCGCCGACCTCCTTGGCGGTGAGGAAGTAATGCTTCATGAAGCGCTCGACGTCCCGGAGGCCCGGATGCTCGGTGTAGCCGAGCCGCACCGCGATCTCGCGCTGGATGTCGAACGACAGGCGCTCTTCGGCGCGGCCGCAGAGGAAATGCATGTTGCAGCGGACCGACCAGAGAAAATCCTCGCAGCGGCGAAACAGCTTGAATTCATCGCGGTCGAACACGCCGCGTTCGATCAATTCCTCGGGCGCGCGCACGCGATAGACATATTTGGCGATCCAGAACAGCGAGTGCAGGTCGCGCAAGCCGCCCTTGCCGTCCTTGACGTTGGGTTCGACGAGATAGCGCGACTGGCCCGCCCGGCGATGGCGCTCCTCGCGCTCGGCGAGCTTGGCGGCGACGAATTGCGCCGCCGTTCCCCGCGTCACCTCCTTGTCGAACCGCGCCGTCAGCTCGGCGTAGAGCCTCGCATCGCCGAACAGGTGCCGCGATTCGAGCAGCGCGGTGCGGATGGTCATATCGGCCTTGGCTTGGCGTATGCAATCATTGACCGAGCGGGTCGCATGGCCGACCTTCAAGCCCATGTCCCACAGGCCGTAGAGCAGCGTTTCGGCCACCGATTCGCCCCAGGCGGTCTGCTTGTAAGGCAGCAGAAAGAGGAGATCGATGTCGGAACCCGGCGCCAACAAGCCGCGTCCGTAGCCGCCGGTTGCGATCACCGCCATGTGTTCGGCCTGCGAAGGGACCGATGAGGGATAAAGCGCACCGGCGGCGAAGTTGAAGAGGATGCGGATGATCTCGTCCTGCATCCGGCACAGCCGCTCGGCGCAGCGTCGTCCCTGGCGGTCCTCGAGCAGCAAGCTTTCTGCCCGAGCGCGTCCCCGGCCCAGGGCGGATTTCAGGCGTTGCGCGACCGCGGCGCGCAATTCGCGATCCCGCCCGGCGTGGGTCGCGGCGAGCGTCTCGAGATCGGCAACGATTGCCGCGCTATCGAGGAGTTCGCCGGCGGTGCGCGTTGAACGTGGGCTGTCGAGCATCATCTGCGCAGTGGAGACAGGGGTAACGGGCCGGCCGCCGGGCAAGCCTCTTGCTATGGGTGGCGCGCTCGCCCGCGGCTTGCTTGGCGGCGGTGCGGCCATTCCTCAAACCGATGGCGCCAAACGGAGCGGGGCGAGGAGGCTCGGTCCAGGCATCATGAGAGACGACCATAAACTATTATGCAGGAATCGACGTGGCATTGGAATGGTCGATTG
>JASHRY010000105.1 GCA_030037105.1 Xanthobacteraceae bacterium | reverse complement strand
GAGGATGTCGGCTCGATCCTGCGCTCGCTGGGCTATCGCATGGAACGGCGGCCGAAGCCGGCCGAACCCCCGCCGGCGCCGGTCGCGGAGACGGCGATCACCTCTCCCCGCGAATCGGGCGAGGTCGATGAGCCGACGATGGGTCGGGGTGAAGCGCCGTCCGATGACAAGCTCCGCGCACCGAACGAGCTGGCGACGACGGGGTCCGAGTCCGCGGATACGGCTCCTCTCGCACACCCTCTCCCCACAAGTGGGGAACGGGAGATCGCTCTCCCGGCCGAGGAGCCGGCCTTCATCGAGGTCTGGAGACCCGCGCGCCCGGAAGGGCCGCGGCGCCCTCGCGTCAGGCGTCGCGAAAAGGGCAAAGACGCCGCGCCGCCGGCCGACCAGATTGCGCCAGCCGAACCCGAGTCTGGACGCCACGCGCGCCGCCCGCTCCGGCAGGATCAAAGGTTCGATCGTCCGCGGCGCGAGCGGGAGCGGAAGGAGCGACCTCCCGCCCATGCGGTGCGACATGAGCGGCGCGAGAAAGCACCGGATCCGAATTCGCCTTTTGCCAAGCTCGCGGCGCTGAAGGCTCAGCTCGAGGCACAGGCCAAGGAGGGCCGCTGAGTGCTGCTTGAGCTTGATCGGCAGCGTATCGACAGATGGCTGTGGCATGCCCGCCTGGTGCGCACGCGCGGTGCCGCGGCAGCTCTCGCCGGTTCCGGGCATGTCCGTATCAACGGCACGCGCATCGATGCGGCAAGCCGCATGGTGCGGACCGGCGACGTGATTACCGTTGCGCTCGAACGCAAGGTGCGCGTGCTGAAGGTGAGAGGGTTCGTTGAACGCAGGGGTGCCGCCGGCACCAGCGCGCGCCTATATGAGGATTTGACGTGAAATTCGCAGACGGAAAACGCGACGAGCCGCGGTCGAAGGAGCGAATCTTGCGCGCAAATGAGCCATGCGGTAGGAGCAATGCTCGCGAAAGACAGCTTTAGAGTGAGCGGATGACTTACATCGTCAATGATAAATGCATCAAATGCAAATACATGGATTGTGTCGAAGTGTGCCCCGTGGACTGCTTCTATGAGGGCGAGAATATGCTGGTCATTCATCCGGACGAATGTATCGATTGCGGCGTTTGCGAACCGGAATGTCCCGTCGACGCGATCAAGCCCGATACCGAGCCGGGCAGCGAGAAGTGGCTGAGCGTCAACGCCGAATACGCAAAGCTTTGGCCCAATATCACTGCCAAGAAAGAGCCGCCGGCCGATGCCAAAGAGTGGGAGGGCATAGCCGGCAAATTTGAGCAATATTTCTCGCCCAATCCGGGAACTGGCGACTGATACAACCGTTAATCATTGTTCTTAACCATCGGCGGGCTTTTCCTCCGATGCGGCTGTTTTGCAACGCAATAAGGCTTTGATTCTGGCCGAAAATGTGATATAAAGGTGTCTCATAATGAAGGACATCCCCGGTATGCCGCTCCCCGATCATGGGAGCTTATTTTTCCGGGGGATTTCCGAGGAACCGTCAGGAGAGGCGTGAAGATCCACGCGAGAGCAGTGGCTGAAAAAACTCGTCATCGTTCGAAGAAGAGCACGGCCGGCATGAGCCGGAAGACAAGAAAATCTTCCTCCCGCGCGAGCCGCAGACCCGCATCGTCCACGCGGCGAATGGCCCGAGCGAGGGTCGCCGTGGCGAAGCCCGCGCATCGGCGCAAGCCGGAGGCGGAAGGAGCAGCAACTTTGGGAATGAACGTAAAGAAGACGACCCAGCGGCAAGGCTTCAAGACCAGCGAATTCATCGTCTATCCGGCCCACGGCGTAGGCCAGATCGTCGCGATCGAGGAGCAGGAGGTCGCGGGCGCACGGCTTGAGCTTTTCGTTATCAACTTCGTCAAAGACAAGATGACCTTGCGGGTGCCGACGTCGAAAATCGCCTCCGTCGGCATGCGCAAGCTTGCGGAAACGCCGATGGTCAAGCGGGCGTTGGAGACGCTCAAAGGCCGCGCGCGCGTCAAGCGCACCATGTGGTCGCGCCGCGCGCAGGAATACGAGGCCAAGATCAATTCCGGCGACATCGTCGCCATCGCCGAGGTGGTCCGCGATCTGTTCCGGTCGGAATCGCAGCCGGAACAATCCTATTCAGAACGCCAACTCTACGAAGCGGCTCTCGACCGGCTCGCACGCGAAGTCGCCGCTGTGCAACGTCTCACCGAGACCGAGGCGATCAAGGAAATCGAGGCGGCGCTGGCCAAGGGACCGCATCGTGGTCCCAAGCCCGACGCGGAAGAAGAGGCTGTCGTCGAGGAAGAGGCAGCCTGACGGCCGAATTTGCTTCAGCGAAGGAATGAAAGAGGCCCGGCCGACGCCGGGCCTTTTGTGTCTGACCCGCGCGCAGGCTGTTGATCCGCCGACAAAAATCCTTCGGTTAGTCATAAATTAATCTTCCTTTGAAAGGACTTTGAAGGGGCACAGCAGGACTTAGGGATAGGGGCGTGGGGATGCGGCGTGAAAGGGCATCAAAGAGCGGCCGGGTAGTTTCGATTCTTGCGGCCGGCGCCATCGGCTACCTGCTTGGAGGCTGGCACGCCACGGCGTTGCGCGGCACAAACCTTTCGCCCGCCCAGACTGTCGCCCTGCGTTTTCCCGAAGATCCGCACGACGCCGCGACAACGACGACAGCCGCTCTTGGCCCGACGCCGTTCACGGCAACTGCCGCGCCGGCCGCGGCCGCGCCGAACGCCATGGTGCTCGGCAATGCGCAATTTGCGTTGCTGAGCCCAAATCCGATGGTGCCGCCGATCACTGCGCAGACTGCGGAACCCGCGGCGGTGCCCGCAGTGGCTGCTGCGCCATCGCCGCCTGATGCAACGCTGCTGCGTCGCCTCGAGTCGGCGAAGCAGTCCGCAGCGGATGCAGAATCGGCGGCTGTTCAAGTTCGTCGCGCCAACCGGCCGGGCTTCGTGCTCAACGACGCGCAGATCGCCAGCATCAAGCGCCGACTCGACCTGACCCCGGAACAGGAGCGCATGTGGCCCGCTGTCGAGGCCGCATTGCGCAATCTCGCCTATGCGAAAGCCCGCTATGCGCACCGGCGCGGCAGAACCGCCAACACGGCCGCGGTCGCCTCGCTCGATCCCGAGAGCGCAGAGGTGCAAGACCTCAAATCCGCCGCCATGCCGCTCATCATGAGCTTCAATGACGAGCAAAAGAACGAAGTGCGCAGCCTTGCCCACGTCATGGGACTGGACCGGCTCGCATCGGAGTTTTGATCTCTCGCGCGTCATGGCCGGTTTATGCCGGCTGCCTTGCGCCGATTTTCCCCTTGTGCCAAACGTCGCCGCGATTTTCGTAAGCTCGCGCCGGTCCGTGCGCCGAGCGCGAACTTGGCCGACGGGCCGCTGCCGTAGCTCAGTGGTAGAGCACCCCCTTGGTAAGGGGGAGGTCGTCAGTTCAATCCTGACCGGCAGCACCAGACCCTAACACGACGTGAAAACCTTCCTGCGTCGCCTCATACCAGCGGTATTGATTTCTGACTCATTGGGGGTTCCCTATTTGGGGCTAGCATGATTCGGTTGCCTTCTTGATTCGGAACGGAGGCAAGCATGGTGGCGGCAGTTTTGATCACCCGGAAGGATCACACGGCGCGCGATCTGCGTGACGCGGCCAAGCGCACGGCTGATGCC
>JASHRY010000104.1 GCA_030037105.1 Xanthobacteraceae bacterium | reverse complement strand
AAGGTGCTTGTCGATCTTGCTCGCCTTGTCGCCGCCAAGGACCCCGCCATGGCTGTGCAATACGCGCTATGAACAAACGTTCAGCACTTCATCCGCGGCGCGCCACAATCATAGCATTGCATCAAGACAAATGCACGCGCGTCCGGGAAAAGCGCAAACCGCTTTTCCGTCCGGATGCGCGATAAAACAAAGCTGCGCCTCATGGATAAGGTTCGGAACGCCAAGTATCAGATCGGCCAAGTCGTCCGCCACCGCCTCTATCCGTTCCGCGGCGTGGTGTTCGACATTGATCCGACCTTCAGCAACACCGAGGAATGGTACGAATCGATTCCCGCGGAAATCCGGCCGCGCAAGGATCAGCCGTTCTATCATTTGTTTGCCGAGAACGACGAAACCGAGTACATCGCCTATGTCTCCGAACAAAACCTGCTGCCCGACAACAGCGGCGAGCCGATTCGGCACCCGCAGGTCGCGGAAGTTTTCGTGCAGGACGACAACGGCCTCTATCGCCCGCGTTCGGCGATGATGCATTAAATCGACGCCGGCGCATTAAGCTTGCACACAGGCGCGTCCGCGCACCGTGCCTTGGCCTATTGCGCGTCCAGGAAAAGTGGGAACCGGTTTTCCGTCCGGACGCGCGACAATGCACAGCTTAAAAGCGGGATGACGATTCGAAGATAAGTCATCCCGCTCTATTGCGTCTTGCCGGGCTGCGGAGCCGGAGCGGGCGCGGCCTGTGCCGGGGCTTGCGGCTTTGCCGCCGTGCCCTGCTCGCTCTCCAGCTTCTTGCGCGCCTCGTCGGCGCGTCGCTGCAGCTCTTCCTGCAGCTTGCGCTGCTGCTCCTCGAAGACCTTGGGATCGGTCGGCGGTCCGTCATAGGCCTTGGCGAAATCGGCAAGCGGCAGCACCAGGCTGATCGGCTGGCCAGTCGCATTGATCGCCTGGACGACGAGTCCTTGACCCTTCTTCAACTTGTTGACCAGTTCGCCATTGGCTTCGTAATCCGACATGCAGCCATTGGTGAAGCAGATCACATACGGCGCAGTCATAGGCTGGTTCTGATCGATGATGACGCGCGTGCCATGAATAAGCTGCATGCCCAGCGGCAAGGTCACGCGCAAAATTTTCCGGTCCGTCCCCTCGGGCTCGATGAGGACGGCGGCGACGACCGGCATTCCCGATTCGATGCGGGCATCCTTGCCGGTGAAACAGACCTTTTTCGCATTGGGATCCTGGTGCCCGGGCTGTCCCTTAAGGCAGAATTTGGTCCACGGCGAGTAGATCAGTTGCACCTGCTCGTTACCGCCCTGCCCGCGCTGCGGCTGCGGGGCCGGTGCCGGTTGCTGCTGCTGTGCTTGAACGGCAGGAGTGGTCTGCTCGGCTGGAGCGGCCGGTTTGGCGGCTCGTTTGGCCGCCTTCTTGGCCGGCTTATGTTTGTGCGCGGGCGCGGCAGGCTCGGAAGCGGGTGCTATGGGTTGTTGCGCGAATGCGTACTGACCGGCGGCAACGGCAAGCGCGATAATCAATGACATGCCTTGGACGAGGGTCTTGACGATGGCAGCAAGGGGCCGGCTCGCCGGCGTCGCCGGTGCCGACGCGGTCCAATAGGTCATGAGATGCAGTCCCTCGTTAGTGCTGCCGCTCGCAAATCGACCGGAATCGACTTGCACATTCAATCGCCCGTCTCGGTAAAACCGGCATCCGCCGCAGACACCCCTTGTTCAACGGTCATTCCGCGCAGATTAAGGCAACAGCGTGACACCCAGCCCGGCGCGATCTTTGCGATAGCCCAGTTGAGCCGATCGATAAAGTACGCGTGCGGCCGCTTGACGATAAAAGACGCTGTTGATCGCAGTCGAAGTCGCGTCGTCCGGCCTCGCCGCGTGCGGTCCTCGACCCACGGACCGGAATCGCGCCAAATTCCGGTTGTGACGCTGCATGCCGCACGCTCTCCCTATGGCACCCTCGCCGGCCTCGGCTTGCGGCTGGCGTTGTGCTGCCCATTCGCGTTTGTCAGCGTCGTGGCGCAGGCTGCGACGGAGCCGAGTTATGCCATCGCCATGCACGGCGCGCCGCTCATGCCCGAGGGCTTTACGGCCGCCCCCTATGTCAATCCCGACGCGCCGAAAGGCGGGCGGTTGGTGCAAGGAGTGCTCGGAACCTTCGACAGCTTGAATCCGTTCATCGTCAAGGGCCTCGCCGTGCAGGCGATCCACGGCTACGTGATCGAAAGCCTGATGGCGCGCGGCTATGACGAGCCGTTCACGCTCTACGGCCTGCTCGCGCGCACGGTCGAGACCGACGACGCGCGCAGCTACGTCACCTTCCGGCTCGATCCCGCCGCGCGCTTCTCCGACGGCACGCCGGTAACCGCGGAGGACGTCGTGTTCTCCTGGCGTCTCTTGCGCGATCATGGCCGGCCAAATCACCGCGCCTATTATTCCAAGGTGGCCAAGGCCGAAATCCTCGACGCGCGCACCGTGCGCTTCGACTTTGGCGGCGGCAACGACCGCGAATTGCCGCTGATCCTCGGACTGATGCCGGTGCTGCCCGAGCATGCGATCGATGTCGCGACCTTCGAGGACACGACCTTGGCGAAGCCGATCGGCAGCGGCCCCTACGTCGTCGCCGACGTCGATCCGGGCAGGAGCATCACGCTCAAACGCGATCCCAATTATTGGGGACGCGCGCTCGCCATCAATCGCGGGCTGTGGAATTTCGATGAGCTGCGCTTCGATTATTACCGCGACGTCAACAGCTATTTCGAGGCCTTCAAAAGCGATCTCTACGACGTGCGCAACGAGACCGACCCGAGCCGCTGGCGGACGGGCTACGACATTCCGGCAGTGCGCGACGGGCGCATCGTCAAGGAATCATTTCCGAACGGCCTGCCCAAGCCAAGCTCGGCATTCGTCTTCAACACCCGGCGACCGATCTTCTCCGACGTCCGCGTGCGCGAGGCGATTTCGCTCCTGTTCGACGCCGAATGGGTCAACCGCAACTTTTTCTTCGGTCTTTACCGGCGCAGCACAAGTTTTTTCGACGATTCGGAGCTGTCCGCCTACCGCCGTCCCGCCGACGCGCGCGAACGCGCGTTGCTTGCGCCGTTTCCCGACGCGGTGCGTCCCGATGTGCTCGCCGGCACTTGGTCGCCGCCGACAACCGACGGCTCGGGCCGCGACCGCGCCAGCCTGCGCAAGGCGCTCGCGTTGCTGAAGGCAGCCGGTTACGAACTCAAGGGCGCGACATTGCGCGCGCACGGCAGCGGTCGCCCGTTCGGCTTCGAGATCATGGTGAGGAGCCGGGACGAGGAGCGGCTGGCGCTCGCCTTCTCCAGCAATCTGGCGCGCGCCGGCATCGCGGCGCAAGTGCGCCTCGTCGACGCCGTGCAGTACGACCAACGCCTGCTGTCGTTCGATTTCGACATGATTGAGTACCGCTGGGAGCAATCACTCTCGCCGGGCAACGAGCAGAGCTTCTATTGGGGCTCGGCCGCCGCCGACGAACAGGGATCGCGCAACTATATGGGGGTGCGCAGTGCCGCGATCGATGCGATGATCGCGGCGCTGCTGCGCGCGCGCGATCACGCCGATTTCGTCGCCGCCGTGCGCGCGCTCGACCGCGTGCTCGTCTCCGGCTGCTACGTCGTGCCGCTGTTTTATCTTCCCGCGCAGTGGGTGGCGCGTTGGGCCTCGATTGCGCATCCGGCGCGGACATCGTTGTTCGGCTATCTGCCGGAAACCTGGTGGCATCGGCCGAAACGGGCGCTGCCATGATCCTCGGCGATTCCGTGCTTGCGCAGACCCGGCTCGCGCCGGGCCGGGGCGATGTCACCCTCGACACGGTGTTCGGTCGCTACGCCGCACGCCGGCCGGACGCACTCGCGCTCGTCGACCCGCCGAACCGAGAGACGTTCACCGATGGCGCGCCGCGGCGCCTCACCTATGCCGCGGCCGACCGCATGATCGCGGCGATCGCCCGGAGGCTGCGCCAAATGGGGCTGCCGACCGACGCCATCGTCGCCGTTCAATTGCCCAACATCGTCGAGAACATCCTGGCGATGCTCGGCGTGCTGCGGGCGGGAATGATCGTTGCGCCGCTGCCGCTCTTGTGGCGCCGCGCCGACATCATCGCGGCGCTCGGGCGCATCGGCACGCGGGCGCTGATCACCTGCGGACGCGTCGGCGCATTCGACCACGGCCACTTGGCCCTGCGCGTGGCAGCGGAGTTGTTTTCCATCCGCTATGTGTGCGGATTCGGACCAAACCTGCCCGACGGCATGGTGCCCTTCGACGATCTGTTCGACGCGGAGACGCGCGACCCGATCCCGCCGCTCGGCCGCGACCGGCGGAGCAATGCCGCCGCGCATGTCGCCGCCGTCACCTTCGACGTCGGCGCCGGCGCGCCGGTGCCGGTGGCGCGCAACCATGCCGAGCTTTTCGCCGGCGGGCTCGGCGTGCTGCTCGAAAGCCGCCTCACGCAGAACGCGAACATTTTGTCGACATTCGCCCCCGCCTCCTTCGCCGGCATCAGCCTCACCCTCGTGCCATGGCTTTTGAGCGGCGGCACGCTCGTTCTCCACCACCCTTTCGATCCGGACATCCTTGCGCGCCAGCGGCGGGATCATCGGTGCCGCACGGTGATCCTGCCTGGCGCCGTCGCTTTCGCTTCGGCCGCGACCGGCATCTTGGCCGGCGGCGGCGACGGTGGCGACGGCCCGACTTCCGTGATCACTACCTGGCGTTCGCCCGATCGGCTCGCCGTGAGCCCGTTTTGGCGCGAACCAAACGCCGAACTCGTCGATATCTTGATTTTCGGCGAAGCCGCGCTTGTTCCTGCCCGCCGCGGGGCCGACGGCAGGCCGCACCCCATCCCCTTCGGTCCCGTCACGGCACCGCGGGCGAGCACGGACGGGGTCGTGGTTGCCGAATTGGCGCGAACCGCAACGGGCACCTTGGCGGCGCGCGGGCCGATGGTGCCGCACCAGTCCTTGCTCCCGGGCGGCGAACGCTCCGGCCGTTCCTGTTTCAAGATCGGAAGCGGCGGCCTGGTCGACAGCTTCTATCCCTGCGGGGTCGATTCCGTCACCAAAACGATGGTGGTCAGCGGCCCGCCCGCGGGGATCGTGAGCGTCGGCGGCTATCGTTTTCCGCTTCACGACCTTCAGGACGTCGTCAGCCGTATCGACCTTGGCGCAACGCTTGCGGCGCTGCCCAATCCCCTTCTCGGTCAATATCTGATCGGCAACGTCGCCGATCGCGACACCATGCAGGCGGCGCTCGCAGCGGTCGGCCTCAACCCGATCGTCGTCGCCGCCTTCCGCGACCGC
>JASHRY010000103.1 GCA_030037105.1 Xanthobacteraceae bacterium | reverse complement strand
GGCCTCCCCTGCGTCCGATGTTGCGTCTGTCGACGTTGAGAATGCCGCCGACGCCGATTTTGCATCCGAATCCCGGCTGACGCCTCATCCCTCCACCCAACTTAGCCTCGATCTTCCGGCTCCGCCGGCGACCGCCGACACGCCGCTCGTGCCCGTGCGTATGATCAACGAATGGGTCTACTGCCCGCGGCTCGCGTTTCTCGAATGGGTGGATGGCGAATGGGCGGATTCCGGCGACACCGAAGAGGGCCGGCGCGCCCACGTGCGGGTGGACGCCGGCGGCGGCCGGCTGCCGGCGCCGGCAGAGACGGACGAGAAGCCCGATTTCACCGCGCGCTCGGTGACGCTCGCCTCCGAGCGGCTCGGCATCATTGCCAAGATCGATCTTATCGATGGCGAGGGCGGGACGGTCACGCCCGTCGATACCAAGAAAGGCAAGCGCCCGCATGCCGCCGAGGGCGCCTACGAGCCCGAGCGCGTGCAGGTGTGCGCCCAAGCCTTGATTCTCGAAGACGCCGGCTACACGGTACCGGAAGGCGCGATCTGGTACGCCGGATCACGCGAACGCGTGCGCATTGCGCTTGACGAGGCGCTGCGCGCCAAGACGCGGGCGGCCGTCGCCGATTTGCGCCTTGCCGCCGCGGCCGGCCGGCTGCCGCCGCCGCTCGTCGACAGTCCCAAATGCACCAAATGCTCGCTCGCCGGAATCTGCTTGCCCGACGAAGTCGCCTTCTTTCGCCGTGGGCTGGCGCCGCGCCCGCTCAATCCATCGGCCGACGCCGCATTGCCGCTTTACGTACAGGAACCGGGCGCACGCGTAACCAAATCGGGCGAAGTGCTGGTGGTGGAGACCGAAGAGCAAAAAACCGAAGTTCCGATCGGCGAGGTGTCCGCATTGGTGTTGCACGGGCCTATTTCGTTGAGCACGCCCGCGCTCGGCGCGCTGCTGCGTGAGGAAATTCCGGTCACTTACGCATCGAGCGGCGGCTGGGTGCTCGGCCATACAGTTTCGACCGGTCACAAGAACGTGGCGATCCGCATCGCGCAATATCGCGCCGCTTTCGATGACCGGCGCTGCCTCGCTTTTGCGCGCAACCTCGTGGCGGCCAAGGTCAAGAACAGTCGGGTCTTCCTGCGACGCAATTTCAAGGCCGGAAACGAAATCGAGCGCGATGCGACGCTGGAGGCGCTGTCGCGTCTCGCCGACCGCGCCGCCCATGCCCCGACGCAAGCAGAGCTCTTGGGCATCGAAGGGGAGGCGGCGGCGCGGTACTTTCGCCTCTTCGCCACTATGTTCGGCGAGGCGGCGCGCGACTTTCCCGCATTTGCCTTCGACAAGCGCACACGCCGGCCGCCGGCCGACCCGGTCAACGCCATGCTCTCGCTCGGCTATACCCTGCTCGCACGCACTTGGCTGACGGCGCTCTCGGCGGTCGGCTTTGATCCCTATCTCGCCTTCTATCATCGACCCCGCTTCGGGCGGCCGGCGCTCGCGCTCGACATGATGGAGCCATTCCGCTCGATTCTTGCCGATTCCACCGTCATCCAAGTGATCAACAACGGCGAAGTCAAGCCGGACGGATTCGTGACGGCCGGCCCGGCGGTGAACCTGAAGCCGCACGCCCGCCGCTCCTTTATCGCCGCTTACGAGCGCCGGCTCGAACAGGAGGTGACGCACCCGCTGTTCGGCTATCGTGTTTCGATGCGGCGATTGCTCGAAGTGCAGGCGCGGCTCTTGGCGCGGTATCTCGACGGCGAGATCGAAGATTATCCGCACCATCTGGCGCGGTGACGGTGATGATCGACGAGCGGCTCTACATCGTCAGCTACGATATCGCAAATGATCGGCGCTGGCGCCGCGTCTTCAGGCTGATGCGCGGCTACGGCCAATGGTTGCAGCTTTCGGTATTCCAATGTCGGCTCACTGCGCGTCGGCGGGCGGAGTTGGCTCGAAAGCTGGAAGAGCTGATCCATGATCGCGACGACCACGTGCTAATTCTCGATCTCGGCCCGGCCGACAAGGTCGATCCGCGTGTGGAAAGTCTGGGCAAGACCTTCGAATCTGTGAAACGGACGGCGGTTGTGATATAGTTTTTTGCCGCTGGGTCGCCGCCGCAACGCGAGCGCTGCGGTGGCGGCTGGTGAGACGGCAGCGCTCGCAAGGCAGAAATTGCTTGTAAATCAATGAGCTGTTTGACATCGTCGAGAAGAAGCAAGGATCGGCCTGTGTCGATGGCGTATTCCTTTGCGCAGGTCTCGCCTCCGCGGGGCATATCATCAGCGAATCAGCCTCTTGGACAAAGGCAACTTCCGCGGCATTTGATGCCGCGGCCTCATTGAAGCGATCGCTGGCTCATGAATATCGGCCGGGAAGTGGCCTCACTTCCGCGGCATTTGATGCCGCGGCCTCATTGAAGCAGATTTACGCCGGCTGGGACGGCGACGAGAACAAGCCGCACTTCCGCGGCATTTGATGCCGCGGCCTCATTGAAGCGATGAACCGACGGCGTTCGTGATGGCCGACTGCAAGACTTCCGCGGCATTTGATGCCGCGGCCTCATTGAAGCTCTTAACACCGGTCTGGACCATGGCGAGAACAAACCTACTTCCGCGGCATTTGATGCCGCGGCCTCATTGAAGCACGGCGGGCAACGTCAGACGCCAAGGCGTATTCGTGACTTCCGCGGCATTTGATGCCGCGGCCTCATTGAAGCTCTGATACCGCGCGGAACAAACCGCCCTTGACAAATGACTTCCGCGGCATTTGATGCCGCGGCCTCATTGAAGC
>JASHRY010000102.1 GCA_030037105.1 Xanthobacteraceae bacterium | reverse complement strand
CGGCGACGGCGCATAATTCGTCGAGCGACTCCTCCATGGCGTCGCCGACAAAGGCCAAGGCGCCGATCTTGGCGCGGTCGTTTTCGCGCCGCGCATGGGCGAGAATCTTGGCGATCTGGGTATGGCCGCCGCGGCAGTCGATGCGCGACATCAGTGCGCCGAGGCGCCGCGGCTCGGCGATCCAGGGCGAGGCGCGGCATTCGGCAAGCCCGCGATAATAGATGAGCTGGATGTCGAGGCCGCCGACGGCGGCGGCCTCGCGGAACATGTCGGCCTGGAGCCTGCAGGCCTGATCCCAGGTCGGCTGCCGGCTCATGGTCGCATCGAGCGCGAAGACGAGCCGGCCACGCCGGCCGCTTGCGGTCGCCGGGCCGAGCGCGTTGACCTGGCTCAGGAATGCGTCGATGTCCGCGCGCGAGGACGCCGCCGGAGCCGCGGAACCGGTCGGATCATGCCGTGGCGCCGGCGCGCGGCGAGGCTGATCATTGCTCATCGGGGAGCCCTTCGCGGCAGTACTCAAAATCTCGTCTTAAGGTGGCCCCCTCGGCCGGCACGCGCAATGGGCGGACGGCCATCTCACTCGACGAGCAGACCATAGGTGTCGAGGGCGAGCCGCTGGGGTTGAGGCCCACACCAGCGCGGCCCGCCGTCTCACTCGGCGAGCACACCGTGGGTGTCGAGCGGCCTGCCGGCGGTAGCGATCCATTCGGCGCGGGCCGCGGCGCGGCGCCTGCCGCGCTCGTCGACCGGCAGCTTCAGCGCGGCGATCAGGTTCTTCACCTCGTCGCAGGCGGTCGCGTGCGAGGAATTGGACGCCTGGCCGAGCGTATTCTCGTTGATGTCATCGAGCGCGGTCAGCCCGCGCGGGAAGAACTCGCGGTACACCACGCGTTCGGCAAATCCATCGACGGCGCGGAAACCGAGCTGTCGGGCCAGCTCATCGACCCCTTCGCCGACCAACCGCCTGTTGCGCGAGCCGAGCGTCGAGAGACGGTTGCGCACGACCACCCAATCGGTCAGACCGCCATCGACCAAGCGGCGCTGTCGGCGCGCCTCGCGCACCATCTCCGCGTAGTGACTGACGCCCGCAACCTCGAAGGTGGTCGGATCGACCGTGCCGAGCACGTCGAAATCGACGAAGCTGTCGTTGAGCGGCGTGATCAGCGTATCGGCCATGGAATGAGCAAGCCGCATCAGGTACGAATCCGTCCCCGGCGTATCGATGATGACGAAATCGTAGCTGTTCTCGACCGCGGTCACGGCGTCGGCGAAAGCGGCGAACTCCTGCGCCTCGATCTCGTCGAGCCGCAGCCCCGATCCGCGCGTGACGCAAAAATGGGTGGGAAGGTCGAGCCCGATGCCGGCGCGCGCCGCCCAGTCGCGCCGGTTGTCAACATAATGGGTAAAACTGCGCTGACGCGAGTCGAGGTCGATTGTGGCAACGCGCTGACCGGCCTGCATGAGCGCGACGGCGACATGCATGGCCGTGGTCGATTTTCCGGAACCGCCTTTTTCGTTCCCCAGGACGATGACATGCGCCGAGACCGGCTTGCCGATATCCGCTTGCATCAACATGGAAACTCGACCTCTACGCGGCGATCCGTTCTCCGGCTTGCAAGACTACGGGTCAAGATACAGCATTGTGCGCGACAAGTTAATCATTAACCACACCGCGCAGCAAAAAAATGCGCGATGTGTGCCTACGCGGCAACGTCATGGCCGGACGTTTCTCAAGATCGAAAAATGAACCGCGGATCGCTCGCACCTTGCCGGCGCTCGCGCGCGCGCTCACACGCTGGCGCGCGCGGCGCCAAACGATTGCGCTCGTTCCGACCATGGGGGCGCTGCATGGCGGCCACCTGGCGCTGGTGCGGCTGGCGCAACGCCGCGCCGATCGGGTCATCGTCTCGATCTTCGTCAATCCGACGCAATTCGCGCCGCACGAGGACCTCAAGACCTACCCGCGTACCTTCGCCGCCGACATCGCCGCGCTGGCCAAGCTCAAGACCGAACTCATCTGGGCGCCATCGGTGGAGATCATGTATCCGTCGGGCTTTGCCACGCGCATCGTGCCGGAAGGCGCGGCCAAGGTCGGCCTCGAAGATGCGTTCCGGCCGCATTTCTTCGCCGGCGTGGCGACCGTGGTCGCCAAGCTCTTGATCCAATGCGCCCCGGACATCGCGGTGTTCGGCGAGAAGGATTACCAGCAGCTCAAGGTGGTCACGCGGCTCGCGCGCGACCTCGACCTTCCGGTCCGCATCGTCGGCGCGCCGATCGTGCGCGAGGCGGACGGCCTCGCGCTCTCCTCGCGCAACCGCTATCTATCGCCCAGCGAACGGGCGATAGCGCCAACGCTCCATCGCGTGCTCGCCGACTGCGCGCAAAAGATCGCCGCGGGCAAGCCGATCGGTCCCGTCCTCGACGAAGGCCGCGCCACTATCGCGGCGGCGGGCTTTGCCATCGATTACCTCGAAGCCCGCCACGCCGAGACGCTCGCCCCCCTCGCCTCCGCCAAGGACGGCCCCATCCGCTTGCTGGTTGCCGCGCGCATCGGCGGCACCCGGCTCATCGACAATGTCGGGGTGTAGAAAAGCAAAACAGAGACGGAAACAGGAAGGGGCGGACCGCAGCCCGCCCCATTTTGTGCATTCGCTTGTTAACGGGAGGCCCTCAATCACCAAACCGCTAGGTCTCTAGCTTCCCGAGCATTTGCACGTAACAATAGTTGAGCGGTAGTCTTCACAAGTCAACAGGCTTAGCGATCGTTGATTGAGGGCCAACCGCAACCCAGACGTGTTGCCACATTGTCAGCATGGGAAGACTCGTCTGCATCAAGGGCAAATAGCAGATTGTGAAATGAAATGCAACACGTCTGGTAAAAACTTGACGATTTATAGATTGTGATGGAAAACGGGTGGTCGCGAAGCGATTCGCGGCTGGAGCGGGCGCATAGAGACGGAAGCAAATCAGTAGGAGGCTTGATTGGAAGCACTGCCTGTCTTGTATTCGCTTCCGTCTCACATGCCGTGGCGAAGCATGAAAAATGACAATAGAAAATACAAAGCGGTACCGCCTAGGGCTCGATCTTGGAACTAACTCATTGGGTTGGTTCGTCGTCTGGTTGCAGCAAGACGGTGACCGATGGCGCCCGGTGAACCTAGGTCCCGGGGGAGTTCGCGTGTTTTCCGACGGACGCGACTCGCAGTCGGGAACATCAAATGCCGTCGACCGACGCACCGCTCGCAGTGCTCGCAAACGGCGGGACCGTTTTGCAGATCGATATTTCGGCCGTCGTACTGAACTGATGCAGGCGCTCGCCCGTCACGACCTGATGCCGACGGCAGTGAAAGAGCGCAAGGCACTAGAGGCCCTCGATCCCTATGAATTGCGCGCCAAAGCGCTCGACAGTCCCCTGCCCGCGCATCATGTCGGCCGCGCAATCTTCCACCTCAATCAGCGGCGCGGCTTCCTTTCCAACCGCAAGGCGGACAAGAAGGAGGACGACCAAGGCGTGATCAAGCAGGCCGCCAACAAACTCAAGGAGGCGATGAAGACTGAGAAAGTCCGTACGCTCGGGGAATTCCTGTGGCATCGTCACCAGAAACGTGAAGGTGTCCGAGCGCGGGCACGAATCCAAGGTACCAAGACGAGCTATGACTTTTATCCAAAGCGTGACCTGCTGCAATCCGAATTCGATGCGATCTGGAATGCGCAAGCTCCGTATCACTCCTCGATGACAGAAACGGCACATGAGGAAATTGCCGGCATCATCTTTTATCAAGGGCCCTTGAAACCACCGCCGGTCGGCAAGTGCTCGCTCGACCCGGCAACCGAACCCTTTGACAAGGACCCCGAAGGCTATCGCTGCCCGTGGGCGCATCCGCTCGCGCAGCGCTTTCGCATCTACCAGGAGGTGCGCAACCTGGAAGTGGGCGAAACCGGCCATACCATGGCAAAGCTTACGAAGGAGCAAGGCGACTTGATCGCGCTCGCGCTGCTGCAGAACAAGGAAGTTAAATTCGACAAGCTGCGGACGCTGCTGAAGCTTCCGGCGGAAGCGAAGTTCAACCTTGAATCAGACCGCCGGGCTGCGCTCGACGGCGATGAGACGGCAGCACGGCTTTCCCATAAGAATCTGTTTGGAAAGGTCTGGCGAGGCCTCAGTCTCGATCGTCAGATCACCATCGTCGAGAAGCTGCTGAACGAACCCGATGAGACTGAGCTGGTCCGCTGGCTAGAAGGCAAATGCGAACTTGACGCCGAAACCGCAGACAAAGTTGCCGACACCGCTTTGCCCGACGGGCATTGTCGGCTCGGCTTACGTGCAATCAAAAAGCTGCTGCCGTTGATGAAAGCGGGCCAGCGGTACGATGAGGCGGCCAAGACCATCTACGGAACGCATTCCAATCAAAGCGAAGGCGGCCTGTCGCGTTTGCCCTATTATGGTGCGTGGCTGTCGAATGTGGTGGTGGGTAGCGGCGACCGACGCGACACCAATGAAAAACGCTTTGGCCGGCTGCCAAATCCGACCGTGCATATCGGGCTCGGTCAACTCCGTCGCTTGGTCAACGGCCTGATCGAACCATTCGGACCACCAACGGAAATCGTGGTCGAGTTTACACGCGCACTCAAGCTCTCTCCGAAAGAAAAAGCCGAATATCAGCGCGATCAAAGTCGAAATCAGGAAAAGAACGAGGCCCGCGCAAGGGAGTTGGCGGAGCATGGCCTGCCGGCCAATCCCCGTAATCTGCTGAAGATGCGATTATGGGAAGAACTCAATCCCCGCGATCCGCTCGATCGCAAGTGCCCATTCACCGGCGAGCAGATCGGGCTTGCCCGCCTGTTATCCGAAGATGTTGAGATTGAGCATTTGATCCCGTTCAAGGAGAGCCTCGACGACAGCGCAGCGAACAAAACCGTTTGCATGCGCTATGCCAATCGCGCCAAGCGCAAGCAGACGCCGTATCAAGCATTCGGATCGAGTCCGACGATCGATGACTTCACCTATCGGTGGGATGAGATTGCTGCGCGCGCCGCCATGCTTCCACGTAACAAGCGCTGGCGCTTCGATGCCGACGCACTGGACAAATTTAAGAAGCAGGGCGGCTTCATCGGTCGCCAACTCAACGAGACAGGTTGGCTCGCGCGTTTGGCCAAGCAATATCTCGGAGCCGTGACCAACCCTTACGACATCTGGGTGGTTCCAGGCCGCCTTACCTCCATGATCCGCGGCAAATGGGGTCTCAACACCCTGTTGCCAGACCACAATTACGCGGGGGTCCAGGATAAGATGGAAGATTTCCTGGCAGCTACGGACGATTTGGAGTTTTCAGGCGTCAAGAACCGCGCCGATCACCGTCACCATGCCATCGACGCTCTTGTAGCGGCGCTCACCGACCGCTCTTTGCTATGGAAGATGGCCAATGCCTATGACGAGGATCGGGAGAAGATCGAGATACCCACGCCCTGGGACAAGGAAAGGTTGCGCGAGGATCTCAAGGCGGCGCTTGACCGCATGGTGGTGTCACACAAGCCCGATCACGGTGTGCAGGGCAAGCTCCACGAAAATACCGCATATGGATTCGTGAAGGAGCCAGAGCGCGAGGACGCGAACCTCGTATACCGCAAGCCGATCGAGGCATTGAACGAGAACGAGATCGAGCGTATCCGCGATCATCGCCTTCGTGACATGGTGCGCGCCCATGTTGCGGCCGAAAAAACAAGCGCCGTGCCGCTCGCCGACGCGCTACGCAAACTCCACGTGAAGACGGACGACCCGCACATCAAAAACGGACTGCGTCGCGTGCGCCTCTTGAAGCCGGAGAAACCGGAATATCTCGTGCCCGTGGGAGATCGGCGAACCGGCGCGCCCTACAAGGTCTATTCGGCCGGTGAGAATTTTTGCGTCGAGATTTACGCGACTGCAGATGGCCGCTGGCACGGCGAAGCGATCCGACGCTTCGATGCCAACCAGAAGGGCTATCAACCGAGCTGGCGGCAGGACCATCCGGACGCCAAGCTTGTCATGCGCGTTCACAAGGGCGATCTGATACGCCTTGAAAACTACGGCAAGAGCGAGATTATGGTCGTTCACCGGCTCGATGCAGCAGCACGCCGATTCAAACTCGCAGCGCATAATGAGACGGGCAATTTGGATCGTCGCCATGCGACTGACAACGATATCGATCCTTTCCGTTGGCTGATGGCATCTTACGGGACTTTGAAAGATAAGGATGCTGTTCCGGTGCGTGTTGATGAACTTGGCCGCGTGTGGCGCGTCCGATATGGCCATTAACCAAATATTAACCAAACCATTGCGCATGAACTAACTTCGCCCCAACCTTATGACCTGCGTTGGCATGAACCGAAGAGGCACACGCGGCGATGGTGGGGCGGGTAGTCGAGGTGGCGACTGACGGCCGACATCTTGCCATTGATCGTGGATTTGTGACGATCATTGAGAAAGGCACGGAAGTCGGCCGGATTCCGCTCGATGATCTCGCTGCCGTGGTTGCAAATGCGCACGGGCTGACCTACTCGAACAATCTCATGGTTACGCTGGCAACTCGTGGCGTGCCGGTCGTGTTGTGCGGACCGAACCATCGCCCAGCCGCCGTGGTATGGCCGGTGGACGGCCATCATAGCCAAACCGGCCGGATGAGCGATCAAGCGCGTGCAAGTGCGTCACTTAAAAAGCGGCTCTGGCAGCAAATCGTGCAGGCGAAGATCATTGCGCAGGGCGCGACTTTGGCTGCCATTGGCGCCGAAGCCGGTGGTTTTCGCCTGCTCGCAAGAAAGGTCAAATCGGGCGATCCGGACAACGTCGAGGCAGAAGCTGCGCGCCGCTATTGGCCTCTGCTTTTTGGATTGGATTTCCGCCGCGATACAGATGGCGGCGGTCTCAACGGTCTTCTGAACTATGGCTATGCGATCCTGCGCGCGGCAACAGCGCGCGCCGTGATGGCGGCGGGATTACATCCCAGTCTCGGTCTGATGCATGCGAACCGTGGCAATGCGCTAGTGTTGGTTGACGATCTGATGGAGCCATTCCGTCCGCTCGTTGATCGCGAAGTTCATCGCCTTAGAGGCGAAGGAATTACTGAAGTCTCATCAGAAGGAAAAGCGGCGCTTGCGCGGATCATGATAATCGATTTGCCCACAGAAGAAGGAATGAGCCCCTTGATGAACTGCCTTGACCGGCTCGCGAACTCTCTGGTCAAGGCTTATTCAGGAGAGGATGATCGGCTTGTTTTACCCCATCCTGGCCTCCCACTTGGATTCTGAGGCCATCGTGGCTATGGGCGAAAATAATAATGTGCCAACCGCGCTATCGGGCTATCGAATCATGTGGCTATGCGTGTTTTTCGATCTGCCGGTTGGGACCAAAAAGGAACGCAAGGCCGCGACCCGCTTTCGCTTGAAGTTGCTCGACCTCGGCTTCGAGATGACGCAATATTCCGTGTACCTGCGCTTCTGCGCAGGCAAGGAGCAAGCCAAAAGCTACGAGCGCAAGATCGAGCAGGCAATGCCGAGTGCCGGTAAGATACACATCCTTGCCATCACCGATAAGCAGTACGAAAATATTCGAACTTATCGTGGTCGAAACCGTGAACAGAGCCCCAAAAATCCCGAACAATTCGCCTTATTTTGATCCAGGTGACTTTGTCTTTTGCGTCTCCAACCAAAAGAAAAGGCCCTGTCTCCAAGGCCTTGAGCAAGTGTCGAGCTTAGCGGTTTGGTGATTGAGGGCCAACCGCAACAGCCATCGCCCTCACTCCGCCGCTTCCGTTAGCTTAGCGGTTTGGTGATTGAGGGCCAACCGCAACTGGGAATGCGCGCGGCGGAGAAGAAGGCTGAGCTTAGCGGTTTGGTGATTGAGGGCCAACCGCAACTCACTCAGTAGAGAGTGTACGGGACCAGCAAGCTTAGCGGTTTGGTGATTGAGGGCCAACCGCAACCGGGGCGTTGACATCCTATA
>JASHRY010000101.1 GCA_030037105.1 Xanthobacteraceae bacterium | reverse complement strand
TTCCACCGCCATCTCAACCCCGAGCGCAGCGTGCCGGAGGAGGCGCTCGCGATCCACGGCCTCACCGAAGGCTTCCTCAAGGACAAGCCCTTGTTTGCCGAAGTGGTGGACGACCTCATGGCTTTTCTGGGCGACGCGCCGCTGGTCATGCACAATGCCGGCTTCGACATCGGGTTCCTCAATGCCGAGCTCGAGCGCTTGGGTCGGCCGCCGATCGCACGCGAGCGGATGATCGACACGCTGCTCATCGCCCGCCGCAAGTATCCCGGCGGCGCCAACCGGCTCGACGATTTATGCGCGCGCTTCGCCATTGACAATTCCCGCCGCAGCAAGCACGGCGCGTTGCTCGACGCCGAACTGCTCGCCGAGGTCTATGTCGAGTTGATCGACGCCCGGCAGGCGCAGCTCGTTCTGGCGCAGGCGACGATGCCGGGCCTCGCTCCCGGCGAGCCGATCGTCGTGCGCGAGCGACCGGTGCCGCTCGCCGTCCGCGTCAGCGCGGAGGAACGCGCGGCGCATCGCGCCTTTATCGCCACGCTCGGCGAGAACGCAATCTGGCGCGACTATCTCAGCTCGGATTGACCGGTTGCGGCGGTACCGAGGGCTGCGTGGCCGCCAGGCGCTGCCGGTAGAGCGCGACAAAATCGATCGGCTCGAGCAGCAGCGGCGGGAAGCCGCCGTTGCGCACGGCCGTGGCCACGATTTCGCGGGCGAACGGGAACAAAAGCCGCGGGCACTCGATCAGCACGATCGGCTGCAGGCTGTCCGACGGCACGTTTTGGATACGGAAGGCGCCGGCGAAGACCAATTCGAAGCTGAACAGCAGCATGTTCTGGGATTCCGCCTTGCCTTCCAGGCGCAGCGTGACCTCGATGTCCGTTCCGCTCATCGGCGCGGCATCGACGTTCACTTGGATGCTGATGGTCGGCTGCTGCCCCACGGGCACCATCGAGCGCGGGGCGTTCGGATTCTCGAACGATAGGTCCTTCACATACTGGGCGATGACGCCGATTTGTGGCGTCGCCGCCTGCGGCTGAGGACCGCCATTTGTCGCTGCCATGCTCGCCTCCGGCCCGCACGGGCTCGAAGCTTGGCTAACACAGGCAAAGCAGGCGAACAATGGCCGCGGAACTTGGTCTCTCGCTTGCAGTGTTGGCGGGGCGGCGCCAATCATTTAAACTTCGCGACGGTCCGCTGATCGACGGCGCCTCTGGATGGTTCCCCCCGCGCGCATACATAGAACGGGGAACGGGCTTCGCCGTCGCGAACCGCCGCCGGGAATGCGCCTCCCGGCCAGCGCGCAGCCGGGAGAGAAGCCGAGAGATGTGAGACGTGTTTGATATTTATACCATCATCTTCCTTGCGCTCGCGGTATTCATTTTCCTGCGGCTGCGCAGCGTCTTGGGACAACGCACCGGACGGGAGCGGCCGCCCTACGATCCCTATTCGCCGCGCGACGCCGTGCGCAGCCCGGCGAGCGACAAGGTCGTGACCTTGCCGCCGCGTCCGGCTGAAGCAGCGCCGCGTCCGGTCGTGGCCGAACCGCCGCCGGCCGACCGCTGGAAGGATGTCGCCGAAAGCGGGTCGAACATCGCGGCCGGGCTCGACGCGATCGCCGCCACGGACCCGAGCTTCGACGTCAAGCACTTCATCACCGGCGCGCGGACCGCCTACGAAATGGTGGTGACCGCCTTCGCCGCGGGCGATCGCCGCCAATTGCGCAGTCTGCTGTCGCGTGAGGTTTATGACGGTTTCGATGCCGCGATCAGCGCGCGCGAAGGCAAGAACGAGACTGCCGAGACGCGTTTCGTTTCCATCGATGGCTCGACGATCAGCGGCGCCGAGCTGCGCGGCCGCACCGCGCAGCTTACCGTCCGCTTCGTCTCCAAGCTTATTTCCGCGACACGCGATCGATCTGGAACCGTTGTCGAGGGTAACGCCGAAAAGGTCACCGACGTCACCGACGTGTGGACCTTTGCGCGCGACGTCTCCTCGCGCGATCCCAACTGGAAAGTCGTTGCGACCGAAGCCGGGCAATGAGCCAATGGCGGCCCGTTGCCGAATTTTGCGCCTCGCCATCATCGTCTTCATCGGCCTCGCCGGCATGCCGCCCGCCCGCGCCGGCGCGCGCCAACCGATCAAATTCCCCGATACGCAATATGAACCGGTCGCTTGGACCGACCTCGACGGCTGGATGGGCGACGATCACGTCGCCGCCTTTGCGACCTTTCTCGCTAGCTGTCGCGCATTGAACGGCGATCAGCCGGCGGGTGGCGCTGCTGCTGTGGTCGGCACCGCGCTCGAGGCCGTCTGCAAGCGGGCGTTCGCGGCCATTCCGCTCGACGAGGACGGGGCGCGGAAGTTCTTCGAGGGTAATTTCCGGCCGCTGCGCGTCAGTAAGCTCGGCGCCACCGGCGGCTTTCTCACCGGATATTACGAGCCGATCATCGAGGGGTCGCGGGTACCGACCGGAGAGTTCACGGCGCCGCTTTATCGCCGGCCGCCCAATCTGGTCGTCTCCGGCCGGCGCAAATTCGGCGATTCGTTCCCCAATAAGGGGGTCAAGATCGGCCGCCGGGTCGGCCGCCGCAAGATCGTGCCCTATTACGATCGCGCCGAGATCGAGGACGGCGCCCTCGATGGCTGGCATCTGGAAATCTGCTGGCTGCGCAGCCAGCTCGACGTGCTGTTCGCGCAGATCCAGGGATCCGCCCGCATCAGGCTGGAGGACGGCACAATTCTGCGCGTCACTTACGACTCGCATAATGGCTGGCCCTATACGTCGATCGGCCGCGTGCTCGTCGAACGTAACATCATGTCCAAGGACGAAGTGTCGATGCAGCGCATTCGCGACTGGATGCAGGCCAATCCGGACGAGGCCAAGGACGTGCGGCGGCAGAACAAATCCTATGTCTTCTTCCGCATCACCGGCCTCGGCACGGAGGACGAGGCGGTCGGCGGCGAGGGCGTGCCGCTTGTTCCCGGCCGCTCGATCGCGGTGGATCGTTCGTTCTACCCATACGGCACACCGTTCTTCATTGCCGCCGACTTGCCGATCGCCAACGAGAAGGCGGCGACGAAATTCCGCCGTCTCGTTTTCGCCCAAGATACCGGCTCGGCCATCGTCGGTCCGGCCCGCGCCGACATCTATTTCGGGACGGGCGATGAAGCCGCGCGTATTGCCGGCCGCATCCGCAATCCCGGCGACTTCGTCATGCTGCTGCCGCGGGTGCTCGATCCGGTCGCGGCTGGGCGCGACATGCCGCTGCCGCCGGAGCGGCCGCACCCGGGCGTGTTCGCACAGTTCAATGTCGGGAGCATGATCGATGCCGCCGTGGACGCGGCGCCCCTCCCGCAGGCGAGGCCGGTCCTGGAGTCCGCCCCCAAGTCGAAACGGAAAGCCCGGCGAAAGCGATGAGCCGGCGCCGGCAATTGAGCGAGGAAGAGCGCGCGCTGTGGAGCGGCGTCGCGCGCTCGATCACGCCCTTGCCCCGCCGGCGGGGATCGCCCCGGGACGCTTCGCCGTCAGCGCCGTCATTTGCCGCCGGCGGCGAAGCTTCGTCCGCCTCCACCGTCCGGGCCGCCGCGAAGCGCGACGCGCGGTCGGGGGCAAAGCCGCCGGCGCTTGAGCCGTTCGACCGGCGATTGCGGCAGCGCATCGCCCGCGGTCGCGAGCCGATCGATGCGCGGATCGATTTGCATGGCTTGACGCAGAAAGAGGCGCACGCGGCGCTGCTGCGTTTTCTGCGCCGCGCCCAGGTCGACGGCGCGAAAATCGCGCTTGTCGTCACCGGCAAAGGCGGCGGCGGACGCGAAGGCGACGCCGCAGCCGGGCGCGGCGTGCTCAGGCGCCAGGTGCCGGTATGGCTGGCGCTGGCGGAGTTTCGTTCTCTGATCGTCGGATTCGAAGAGGCGCATGTCGGTCATGGCGGCCAAGGCGCCCTTTATGTACGGTTGCGGCGCGGGCGATGAAACCGATCGTTAACTTCACGGCCGGCTTGCCCCATCGGCGACAAGAAAAGGTCATTTCCGTCTGCGAAGAAAGGCCCCGCAACCGCAGTAATCGGGAGTACGCACGATGTCGGAGCCCCGCCACGCGCAACCGCAGTCCGCCTCGATACGCGGCATTTCTGCCGATGCGCATGCCTTCGCCCAGGTTGAGAAGTGGATGGCGATGATCCGCGAGCTCGGCCGCGAGCCGCGGGACAGTCGGGGTGGCGCCGGCAAGGAACTTACCGCCGCGGGCGAGCGCGGGCCGCGGCGGCTGGACGGATGAAGGCGAGCGAAGCTTCCGCGGTTACAGGATAAATCGGCTCAAATCGGCATTCTTGGCGAGATCGCCGACGTGCTTGTGCACGTAGCCGGCATCGATCTTCACCGTGTCGCCCGAGCGATCGGGCGCCGCGAAGGAGACCTCGTCGAGCACGCGTTCCATCACCGTCTGCAGTCGTCGCGCGCCGATATTTTCCACGCTCGAATTGACTGCCGCCGCCACGTCGGCGACGGCGTCGATGGCATCCTCGGAGAATTCGAGCGTCACGCCCTCGGTCGCCATCAGCGCGACGTATTGCTTGATCAGCGAGGCCTCGGGCTCGGTCAGGATGCGGCGGAAATCGTCGCGGGTGAGCGGCCTCAGCTCGACCCGGATCGGCAGCCGGCCCTGCAGCTCGGGGAGAAGGTCGGACGGCTTCGCGGTGTGGAAGGCGCCCGAGGCGATGAACAGGATGTGGGCGGTCTTGACCGAGCCGTGCTTGGTGGCGACGGTAGTGCCTTCGATCAGCGGCAACAGATCGCGCTGCACGCCCTCGCGCGATACGTCGGCGCCGACATGGCCGTCGCGCGCGCAAATCTTGTCGATCTCGTCGAGAAAAACGATGCCGTTGTTCTCCACCGCCTTGATCGCCTCCTGCGCGAGCTGGTCGGTGTCGAGGAGCTTGTCGGATTCCTCGTTGATCAGGATTTCATGGGAATCGCGCACGCTCACGCGCCGGGTCTTGGTCCGCCCGCCGCCGAGCTTGCCGAATATGTCGCCGATCGAGATCGCGCCGACTTGGGCGCCCGGCATGCCGGGAATCTCGAACAACGGCATGCCGCCGGAGGCCTGCACCTCGATCTCGATCTCCTTGTCGTCGAGTTCGCCGGCGCGCAGTTTCTTGCGGAAGGTTTCCTTGGTCGAAGCGCTGGCGGCGGCGCCGACCAGCGCATCGAGCACCCGTTCTTCGGCGGCCTGCTGCGCCCGGGCCT
>JASHRY010000100.1 GCA_030037105.1 Xanthobacteraceae bacterium | reverse complement strand
GAGCTGCTTGTCGACGTTGACCTTGATCTTGTGCAGCGGAATGTGGCCGGGGCCTTCGATCATCACTTGGCAGCCCTTGGCCCAGGCGATTTTGGTGAGTTCGCCGAGCGTCTCCAGCTCGGCGAACTGCGCGCGGTCGTTGGCGTCGCGGATCGAGCCCGGCCGCAGACCGTCGCCGAGCGAGAACGACACGTCATACTTGCGCATGATGTCGCAAATCTCCTCGAACCGCTCATAGAGGAAGCTTTCCTTGTGGTGTGCCAGGCACCACTTGGCCATGATCGAGCCGCCGCGCGAGACGATGCCGGTGACGCGGTCGGCGGTGAGCGGCACATAAGGGAGCCGCACGCCGGCATGGATGGTGAAATAATCGACGCCCTGCTCGCACTGCTCGATCAGCGTATCCTTGTAGCACTCCCAGTCGAGCTTGACCGGGTCGCCGTTCACTTTCTCCAAGGCCTGGTAGATCGGCACGGTGCCGATCGGCACCGGCGCGTTGCGGATGATCCATTCGCGCGTGGTGTGGATGTTGCGGCCGGTGGAGAGGTCCATTACCGTGTCGGCGCCCCAGCGGATCGCCCACACCATTTTCTCCACCTCCTCCTCGACCGAGGAGGTGACGGCGGAATTGCCGATATTGGCGTTGATCTTGGTCAAGAAATTGCGGCCGATGATCATCGGCTCGAGTTCGCCGTGATTGATGTTGGCGGGAATGATGGCGCGACCGCGCGCCACTTCGCCGCGCACGAATTCCGGTGTGACGTAGAGCGGCACCGCGGCGCCGAAGCTCTCGCCGTCGTCATGCGCAACTTGCGCGGATTCGAGCATCTGCTTGCGGCCGAGATTCTCGCGCTCGGCGACGTAGATCATCTCTTTGGTGATGATTCCGGCGCGCGCCCATTCGAGTTGGGTCAGGGGATGCGCGTTCTTACCCTCCCCTGAAAGGGGAGGGTCGGCGCGAAGCGCCGGGAAGGGGTCCCTGGCTGCCGCTGACTCCCACCCGGCCGGCTGCGCCGGCCGACCTCCCCCTTGCAGAGGGAGGCAAGAAGAAGATGCTCTGAGCGGGCGCGGCGTGTTGAGGAAATTGCGAGCGAGGTGCTTGCCGGCGACGTTGCCGTTGTCGACCGGCTTGATCGGGCGACCGTCGTACCCCTCGATGCCACCGCGCTCTTTCACCCATTCGCCGCGCGTGCGCGGAAGGCCGCGCTCCACGTCGATCGTTGCGTCGGGGTCGGTATAGGGGCCGGACGGGTCGTAGACTGGAACCGGCGGCTCGCCGGAGGATGCATCGAGCACGATCTCGCGCAGCGGCACTTTGAGGTCGGGCGCCGCGTCCGGCGTCGTGTAAATCTTGCGCGAGCCGGTGATCGGGCCGGTCGTCACCTTCGGCGTGGCGAAATCGGATTCGGAGAAGGGCTTATTCATCGGCTCGCTCCCGTGGCGCTGGCGATCCGGATGCGGCGGTTCTGTGGCGGGAAAGTTTCCGTCCCTTCGCCGGCATGACCCGGATCAGGTTCAAAGGGTCTTTCGCGGTTGCAGGCCAAAAGGCCCGGCGGCGGTCTCTCAGCTCCCTCCTTGGGAGCTCCCCTCGGAACGCTATTAATGTAAGCCGCAGGCAGGGGGTGTCAACGCACCACTTTTCACCTCTCCTCGCGGGCGGAGAGAGATCGCGAAATCGCCGAAATTTCGCGCCGCGCCGCCAAGGGTGCCCTCGTACCGACCTTCTTCCCGCAAGCGGAAAGCGAGAGGCGTTCATCGCCCCGGCTTGTGCCGCGCCAGCGCGTCGGTCCAGACCTTGGTGCGGTCGTCGTCGAAGACGAGCGCCGGCTCTTCCGGCACTGTCATCCAGACGCCGCGGGCGAGTTCGTCCTCGATCTGTCCCGGCGCCCAGCCGGCATAGCCGAAGGCGACGAGGCTCTTGCGCGGTCCCTTGCCGAGGCCGATGTCGCGCAGCACATCGGAATCGCTCGTGAGCGCGACCCGCCCGTCGATGTCCAGGGTGTCGGGGCGGCGATAATCGGCGCTGTGGATCACGAAGCCGACATTGGGGTCGACGGGACCGCCGAAAAAAACGCGGACGCTGGTGGTGACGCCGCTCGCGTCCGCCCCGAATGCCGCGAGCAGGCCGGCAAGCGGACGTTGGGCGAGGGGCCGATTGATGATGATGCCGAGCGCGCCCTCGCGATTATGCCGCGCCAACAGAATGACGGCGTGATCGAAGGGCGCATCGTGCAAATCGGGCGAGGCGATCAGAAGCTGGCCGGTCAGCCACACGGTGCTGTCGGGAACGTCGGTCGGCGAGGGCAGCGCCGCGTGAAGAAGCGTCGCCGGCAAAAAGATCGCCGCGGCGGCCAAAATCCAGCGCCTGAATTCGCACGCAAGCACGACCAACCCGCGTCCTCGCCACGCGCCGCCCCGCGCATGATTCCGCTAAAGCGACCGATGTTCAATACGCATCGTTCGCGCCTCAAACAAACTGCACTGCGATGCCGCCGCGCGCGCCAAAATCGGCGTGCAGCGTGTCGCCTTTTTTGGCGAAAACGACGCGCGTGAACGAGCCGGCGAGCACGAGATGGCCCGCTTCGAGCGTCACCCCGTGCGCTCCGAGCTTGTTGGCGAGCCAGGCAACGCCGAGCGCCGGATGGCCGAGCACGCCGGCGGCGAGGCCGGTCTCCTCGATCTCGGAATTGCGGTACATGATGCCGCCGACCCAGCGCAGATCGATCTCCAGCGGCCCGACCGGCCGGCCACCGATGACGATGCCGGCGGCGGCGCCATTGTCGGCGACGGTGTCGAAGATTTTGCGCGGATCCATGAGCCGCGCATCGACGATCTCGATCGCCGGCACGACGTATTCGGTTGCACGCAACACGTCGGGCAGGCGCACGCCCGGGCCGCGCAACGGCCGGCCGAGGATGAAGGCGAGCTCGATCTCGACCCGCGGCAGGCAGTAATTCTCGTGCGCGATGCGGGCGCCGTCGGCGATCATCATGGTGTCGAGGAGGTGGCCGTAATCGGGCTCGTCGATCTGCGAGGAGCGCTGCATCGCCTTCGAGGTGAGCCCGACCTTGTGGCCGATGAGCCTGGCGCCAGCCGCGAGCTTGCGACCGGCAACTTCGGTCGAGATCGCGTAGGCGTCCTCGATCGTAATGTCGGGCCAGGTCTTGCTGAGCTGGACGGCCTGTCTACGCGCTTTCTCCGCGGCAAGGAGGATATCGGCGGCCTTGTTGCGGTCGGCTTCGGTCATCATGGCCGCAAGGATTCCGGGCTCATCGACACATGCCGCGCCTGCGCCGGCGGGTCAGAATACGCGTACGACAATGATAAAGCCAATCACCAGCGCCGCCGCGCCGAGTCCCACCCACAGCGTGAGCCGCTCCTCGATGATACCACGCGCGCGTGCGCCGTAACGGTTGAGCAGAAAGGCCTCCACGTAGAAACGCACGCCGCGCGTGATGACCGACATCACGACGAACAAGCCGACATTGAAGCCGGCAAAGCCTGACGTGATGGTGACGATCTTGTAGGGAATGGGCGTGAGGCCCTTGATGAGGATGATCCAGGCGCCGTAATGCGCATAGGCCGTGCGGAACGCCTCGACCTTGTCCCCGTAGCCGTAGAGTTGGATCAGCCAGTGTCCGACTGTGTCGTAGAGCGTCGCGCCGATGAAGTAGCCAAGAAGCCCGCCGACAACCGAAGTCGCGGTGCAAAGAGTGGCGAAGAACCAGGCCCGGTCGGGGCGCGCCAGCGCCATCGGGATCAGCATCGCGTCGGGCGGGACCGGGAAGAAAGAGCTTTCCGCGAAGGATACCGCACCCAAAATCCACGACGCGTGGGGCTTGCCGGCGGCGTCGATGCACCAATCATACAGGCGGCGCAGCATGGGCGGCAACCTATAGCGCGTTCCGCGGTCAGGATCTGGATTCCGCTTGCCCGCGAACAAGGGAAGTTTGATTTACGACCTCGTAGCGGCGAGGGAAGTGATTGTCTATCGGCCGTGCCGAGCCGCGGCCGACGCCGGACGATCAGCGCCGTTTGCGGAACCGGCGGCTTTCGAGCATGACGATTTTGCGACGCGCGCTGTCGTCGAGCGCTTTCTTGGGCACCTTTTCGGCGATGCCGAGAAGCCGCTCGCGGCGGTCCATCTCTTTCCAGACATCCTCCGGCCGGATGCCGGCGGCGATCCACAGCACCACCAAATTGTAAATGAGGTCGGCGCTTTCCCTCACGACTGCGTCGCGGTCGCCGTGCATGGCGTCGATGACCACCTCGACCGCCTCCTCGGCAAGCTTTTTCGCCATCTTGCTGCGGCCGGAGCGAAGGAGCCGCGCGGTCCGCGAGGTCGACGGATCATCGTGCCGGCAAGCGAGCGCCGCGTGGTAGAGGCGGGTGATCGAATCAGGCATGGCAAAGCAGAATAACCCGATATCGTCGCAATTGTGTTAAACTCACGGGATCGGCCGGGCCGGGAGGTTCATTCATCGAGCGCCAGCAGGCCGGCATTGCCGCCCGCGGCTGCGGTATTGACGGTGACGACCTGCTCGGTCGCGAAGCGGCGGAGATAATTAGGCCCGCCCGCCTTGGGCCCGGTCCCCGACATTCCAGTCCCGCCAAAAGGCTGCGTGCCGACCACGGCGCCGATCATGGTGCGGTTGACGTAGATGTTGCCATGCGGGAGCCGCGCGACGATCCGCTCGACCGTGAGGTCGATGCGCGAATGGATGCCCAACGTCAGCGCGGTGCCGTTCGCCGCGATGTCGTCGAGGAGCGCGTCCAGTTCCTCAACCTTCCAGCGCACGACGTGCAGAACGGGTCCGAACACCTCTTGTTTCAGGTCGCTGGCGCGGTCGAGCTCGACGATCGTCGGCGCTACGTAAGTGCCGCCGACGGGCAGCGGCCGGTCGCTATTCCAGCGGAAGCGCACGCGGCCGGCGTGACCCATGGCAGCAATCCAGCTTTCGAGCTTTTGTTTAGCATCGGCTTCGATCACCGGTCCCACATGGGTCGCGGACTCGCGCGGATCGCCGATTCTCAGTTCACGCGCCGCGCCGACGAGCATGTCAAGAATCGGCCCGGCGACGTCCTCCTGCAGGCAGAGAAGTCGCAGCGCCGAGCAGCGCTGGCCGGCGGAGCGGAAGGCGGACGCGATCACGTCATCGATCACCTGTTCGGGCAGCGCCGTGGCATCGACGATCATGGCGTTGATGCCGCCGGTCTCGGCGATCAGCGGCACGATCGGTCCGCTCTTTGCGGCGAGCGCGCGGCTGACGGCGCGGCCGACCGCGATCGAACCGGTGAAGGCTACTCCGGCGACGCGCGGATCGGCGACGAGGCTGGCGCCGACCTTGCCGTCGCCGAGGACGAGATGCAGCGCGCTTGCCGGCACGCCGGCCTCGTGCAGGAGCGCGACGGCGCGCGCGGCGATGAGCGGGGTCTGTTCCGCCGGCTTGGCCACGACCGCATTGCCGGCGACGAGCGCGGCACTCACTTGGCCGAGGAAGATCGCCAGCGGAAAATTCCATGGGCTGATGCAGACGAACACGCCGCGCCCGCGATAGCCCAGCACGTTGCTTTCGCCGGTCGGCCCCGGCAACGTTTGCGGCGCCAGCGAGATCCGCGCCTGGGCGGCGTAATAGCGGCAATGATCGACCGCCTCGCGCAGCTCGGCGAGCGCGTCGTCGAGGGTCTTGCCGCCTTCGTTCTGCAGCAGGGCGATGAATTGGCCGCGATTTTCTTCGAGACGATTGGCGGCGCGTTCGAGCACTGCGGCGCGCTCGCCATAAGGCGTTGCCGCCCAGGACGGGAATCCGGCCGCGGCCGCGGCCATCGCCGCGCGCACGATCGCTTCGTCACCCTCGCGGACGACGCCGATCGGGCGGCCGTCGATCGGCGAGATCACCGTGCGCGCGATTCCAGGAAGCGCGACGCCGTCGATCAGCGGGGCGGCTTCGGTTGCGCGCGTTGCAGCCGCGACCTCGCCGAGGAGCGCATCGAGGCTTGCGCGATCGCCGAACTCGACGCCGGTCGAGTTGCGCCGCTCCGGCGCGTAGAGGTCGCGCGGCAGCGCGATCTTCGTATTGCGGGCGGCGTGCGCGCCGGCGATCCGGCTCTGCGGCCGGCGCAATATCTCCTCGATAGGCACGGACGGATCGACCGCCACCGACACGAACGAGGAATTGGCGCCGTTCTCGAGAAGCCGCCGCACCAGATAGGCGAGGAGATCGCGGTGGCCGCCGACCGGCGCATAGACGCGGCAGGCCGCCGCGGGCCATTCGGCAAGAAGCGCCTCATAGAGCGCTTCGCCCATGCCGTAGAGGCGCTGGAACTCGAATCCGGTAACGCCGCCGGCGTCCTCGATCACGGTGGCGACGGTGAGCGCGTTGTGGGTGGCGAATTGCGGAAAAAGTCGGTTGCGCGCGGCGAGGAGCTTCTTCACGCAGGCCATGTAGCAGAGATCGGTCATGGCTTTGCGCGTGAACACCGGATAGTCGGCAAGGCCGCGCTCCTGCGCGCGCTTGATCTCGGTGTCCCAATAGGCGCCCTTGACCAATCGGACCGCGAGCCGGCCTGCCGATGCGGCCGCCGTTTGCTCGATCCAATCGATCAGCGGCAAAGCCCGTTTCTGATAGGCCTGGACCACAAGCCCAAATCCGTCCCAGCCGTTGAGCGACGGATCGGCCAGCACGGCGCCGATGACGTCGAGCGATAATTCCAGCCGGTCCGCCTCCTCGGCATCGACGGTGAATTGAAGCGCGCGTGCCTTGGCGAGGCGCGCGAGTTCAAGGAGACGTGGAACGAGTTCCGCCAACACCCGCTCGCGCGAAATCGCCTCAAAGCGCGGGTGCAGGGCCGAGAGCTTGACCGATATTCCCGGCCGCGACGACGGCGCGGCATTGCCGGCAATCGAGCCGATGGCTTCGATCGCCGCGGCATAGGCGTCGTAATATCTTTCCGCATCCACGGCGCAGCGCGCGCCTTCGCCGAGCATATCGAACGAGTAGCGGAACTCGGCATGAGAGCGGGCGCGATCAAGTGCCTCCTCGATGGTCTGCCCGAGGACGAAATGCGAGCCGATGAGCCGCATGGCCCGGCGGATCGCCGCGCGCACCGCCGGCAAGCCGAGGCGCCGCGCGATATTGTCGAGGATGGTCTCCGGCGTCTCTCCCGGATGGATGATGCGGGCGGCGATCCCGAGCGTCCAGGCCGAGGCCGAGACGAGGAGCGCCGTCGATTTGACATCGCTGTCGAGCCAGCGGCCGGCGGCGAGCTTGTCTTCGATGAGGCGGTCGGCGGTCGAAGCGTCGGGCACGCGCAAGAGCGCCTCGGCGAGCACCATGAGCACCAAGCCCTCCTTGGTCGAGAGCGAAAAAGCGTGCAGAAAATCCTCGATGCCGCCGAGCCCGCCGGCCTTGGCGCGGATCGCCTCGACCAGTCGGCGAGTGCGCGCGTCGATGCGGTGCTCAGCGGCCGCGTCGCGGCCGGCATCCGCAAGAAAGCCCACCGCCAATTCCTCGTCGGGCGGAGCGAACGGCGCCCGAAACGGCGGCCCGGCATCCGCCGTCGTCATTGCCGGCTCCATCGCGGCGGAGACCATGCCCGCATGAACGGTGCATGTTTTCCGGACTTGCGCTCCGCCAGCTTCGGCTTGCGCTTTGCAGCGGCATGTTCTTTATCGGCCCGGAGAGGAATCGCGGCGCCGGGCGGCGATGCGGTCGCGAGATTGAGCAAGGAATCGGGCATGGCCATCTCCGACCTCATGCGGCACATCCGGTCCGCCGCTCTGGCCGTGTTCGCCGTGTTCGCGCTTCCCGCGTCGGCCGATGCCGAGACCGTCATTCATTTCACGCTCGACCGCAAGATCGACGGGCCGGCGGCGCCTTTCTTCCTGGCCATCGACAAGGGTTACTTCAAGTCGGAAGGGCTCGACGTGTCCATCGACGCCGAGAATGCGGCGAACGGTCCGTTCGATCCCATCAAACGCCTCGCTTCCGGCGGCTATGACATGGGCGTTGCCGACCTCAATTCGCTCATCAAGTTCCGTGACGGCAATCCCGGCACGCCGATCAAGGCGCTGTTCATCGTTTTCGACAAGCCGCCCTATGCGATCATCGCGCGCAAGAGCCGCGGCATTGTCACGCCAAAAGAACTGGAAGGCAAAAAGCTCGGCGCTTCGTCCGCCGGGAGCAGCTTCGCGCAATGGCCGATTTTCGCCAAGCTCAACGGTATCGACGCCGGCAAAGTCACGATCGAGAATGTCGGGGCGCCGGTGCGCGGCCCGATGCTGGCCGCCGGCGAGGTGGACGCCATCACCGGCTGCTCCTTCACCTCCTACGTGGACCTCAAGGACCACGGCGTGCCGCCGGATGACCTCGTCCTGCTGTTGATGGCAGATTACGGAGTCGAGCTCTACGGCGACGCCATCATGGTCGCGCCGAACTTCGCCGAAGAAAAACCGGATGCCGTGCGCTCGTTTCTGCGCGCCTACGTGAAGGCGCTCAAGGACACGGTGCGTGATCCCGCGCACGCCGTCGATGCGGTGCTCAAACGCAACGACAAGGCCAAGAAAAGCACCGAACTCGAGCGCCTGCGCATGGCGATCCGCGACAACATCGTCACTCCGGCGGTGAAGGCAAACGGCTACGGCGCGCTTGATCCGCAACGCCTCGCGGCGGCGATCGACCAGCTCGCGCTCGCTTATCCCTTTAAGGCGAAGGACAAGGCCGCCAGCGTCTTCGACCCGTCGTTCCTGCCGAAAGCCGCGGAGCGGTAGGCCGACCCCTGCGCCAAAATTGGTCTCTCACTAGTCGCCCGGCCATCAGCGGCGCGCTAAGTCGCGCTCGCCAGATATGCGGCGAGCCGATCGAGCGTACCGATCCAGACGGCCTTCATGCCGACGTGGGAGGAATCGAACGTTTTGCGTTCGATGTCCGTCGCATTATGCGCGGACCAGCGGACGCCGAACTTGGTCTTGCCGTCCGGCTCTTCTTCCAGGGTGACGATCGTCAGGGTTTCCAGCGGCCAAGTCGGAATGATGGGATGCCGCGTGACGCCGCCGGCCTCGTTGGAGAATGAATTGATGAAGGCGAGCCGCTCCGGCGCCACGATCTCACGATAGATGAACTTGCCCCACATCTTGTAGCCGTCGGCGGACCGCATGCCGCAATGAAAGACGCCGCCGGGCCGCAAATCGATCGTGGCCGTGATCACGGTGAAGCCGGTCGGGCCCCACCATTGCCGCATGCGCTCAGCTTCCGTCAGCGCCTGCCACACCCGCTCGCGAGGCGCGTCGAGGACGCGGGAAAAGACGAACTCGCCGCCGCTCGTTTCGGTACCCGTCATGGCCATTCCTCGCCGCCGTGGACAGAAGCCTATTGTGCCACGCGGATTATCAAGCCGATACCGAATTTGTCGGCGAGCATGCGACGATCTCACGCGGAGAGCGGGCGTTCTCGCCGCATGGCTGCGCGCGCAGCTCGCGCCCGAGGCGGCCGATCCTTCCGCCGCTTTCGCTCCGCAGGGGAGGATCAAACGCTCACCGCAGGGGAGACCAAACGCTCACCGCAAGCGTTCGAGGATGCTCACGTAATTGGCAACCGCGGCGCCGCCCATATTGAAGACGCCGCCGAGCCGCGCGTCCTTGACCTGCATGTCGCCGGCAGTGCCGGTGAGCTGCATCGCGGCGAGCGCGTGCATGGAGACGCCGGTCGCTCCGATCGGATGACCCTTGGCCTTGAGGCCGCCGGACGGATTGATCGGCAGCGCGCCGTCCTTGGCGACGACGCCTTCGGTGATCACCCGCGCCCCCTGTCCCGCATCGGCGAGCCCCATGGCCTCGTATTCGATCAGCTCGGCGATGGTGAAGCAGTCGTGCACTTCGGCGAAGGAGAGATCACCGAGCGCGACGCCGGCGCGCCCGAGGGCGCGCTGCCAGGCCAGGGCGCAGCCTTCGAACTTGAGAATGTCGCGCCGTGACATCGGCAAAAAGTCCTGCACGTGCTCGGCGGCGCGGAACACGATCGCTTTGCCGAGCTTAAGCGCGGTGTCGACGTCGGCGAGCACCAAAGCGGCGGCGCCGTCGGAAACGAGCGAGCAGTCGGTGCGTTTGAGCGGACCGGCGACGCGCGGGTTCTTTTCGCCTTCGGTGCGGCAGAATTCGTAGCCGAGGTCCTTGCGGGTCTGCGCGTAAGGATTGCCGACGCCGTTCTTGTGGTTTTTGGCGGCGATGCGCGCGAGCGCGTCCGACTGGTCGCCCCAACGCTGAAAATAAAGGTCGGCGATTTTGCCGAAAATGCCGGCAAAGCCGCCGTCGATGTCGGCTTCCTCGCGCACATAGGAGGCTTTGAGCAGATTGCGGCCGATCTCGGCGGCGGGCGTCGTCGTCATCTGCTCGACGCCGACGACGAGTACGAGGCGCGCAGCGCCGGCGGCGATCGCCTTGAGCCCCTGATGCACGGCGGCGGAGCCGGTCGCGCACGCGTTCTCGACCCGCGTGGCGCGCTTGAAACGCAGATCGGGCGAGGCCTGCAGCACCAGCGCGGCGGTGAAATCCTGCGCCGAGAAGCCGGCATTGAAGTGCCCGAGCACGATCTCGTCGATGTCCTTGGCGGCGACGGCGGCGTCGGCGAGCGCCTCGCTCGCCACGCGCACGATGAGGCTCTCGACCGTTTCATCGGCGAGTTTGCCGAACGGCGTGTGCGCCCAACCGACGATGCAAGCGGTCATGTTCTCTCCTTGCCGAATTTCAGTCGCTATTACCCGGTTATAGCGCCGTTGCAAATCCACATCGGTATTCGCTGCATGTCATGATACCGGTATTCGTCTTTGCGTTCGAGCGCGCCTTGGGTTTAGATAGTGGCGCGCCCGCGTTTTGGGAACCTTTCGTGAACCCTTTGCGGCCCCTTTGTCGATTCCTTCGTGGTCCCTGCGGGCGACCCTTGAAGCGACTCCCAGGGCCCGACCAACCGAACGGACCGCGATACGTGTATCAGTGGCAGTATCTTCGGCGGGCGCTGACGCTCGCCATCGCTCTCGGTTCTCTCTTCGCTCCGGCCTTGACCACATCCGCGCGCGCGGAAGCCCTGCTTCTGGTCGAAGCCGATTCCGGCAAGGTGCTGCTCGCCGAAAATGCGACCTATCCCTGGTATCCGGCCTCGGTGACGAAGCTGATGACCGCTTACCTCGTTCTGCAGGCGGTCGAGCAGCATCGCATCACGCTCGATACGCTGTTTACGGTGTCGCACAACGCCGCGGCGCAGGCGCCGACCAAGATGGGTTTCCCAGTCGGCACTCAGGTGACGGTCGACAACGCGCTCAAGATGATGATGGTGCACTCGGCGAACGACATGGCGGTGCTGTTCGCCGAGGGTCTCTCCGGCTCGATCGAGAATTTCGCCGAAGAGATGACGCAGACGGCGCATCGCCTCGGCATGACGGAATCGCATTTCGTCAACCCCAACGGCTTGCCGGAAGACGGCCAGGTCACCTCGGCGCGGGATCTGGCGATCCTCGCGCGGGCGCTGATTCACGACTTTCCCGAATACGGCTTCTATTGGCACATTGCGGCGATCAAATTCGGCCGGCGCATCATCCGCAACACCAATCCGCTGCTCGGGCGCTATCCGGGCATCGACGGCATGAAGACCGGCTTCATCTGCGCGTCCGGGTTCAACATTGTTGCCACAGCGACGCGCGGCGGCCGGCGGCTGATCGCGGTGGTGCTCGGCGCGCCATCTTCGGCGGCGCGCTCGGTCACGGCCGCGGAGTTGCTGGAAAGCGGCTTTACGCAGAACCCGCTCGCCTGGCTCATGCCCTCGCTCGGTTCGGTCGATGCGCTGGCGCCGATCGAGGCCTCCCCGCCCAATCTGCACGACGAAGTATGCGGGGGACACCGCAAGCGGCCGCCGGCGGAAGACGAGGCGGAGGAGGAAGCCATCAACGCCGACGTGAATTCGCCGTTCTCGGCGCTGCTGTCGAGCCTGCGCGCGCCGACCCCCAAGGGTGCCGCGCTCCTCTCCGACGACGAGCCGGTGATACCGGTCGTCGTCTATACCGGGCCGACGCGCACTCCGGCGGAGCTTGCCAAGCTCAATGCCCGCGAGACCGTCGGCCATCGGAAGAAAAAAGCGTGGGCGAGGCCCGCGGCGGCAAATAAAAAGGCTGCAAGAAAAAAAATCGCAATTGGAGAGAAAGCCGGCGCGCACGCGTGGACGCCGACGTCGCCGGCGGCGCTCGCGGCAAGCCCGCCTCCTGATTTGAAGACAAAATCAGCTACCAGCAAGCCGAAAAAGCGGCCGCAAGCGAGAGCCGCCGATCAAGCCAATCCTGAGGCGAAAACGCCGGCCAGTGCGGCGCAGTAACGGCAACCGCCGTGGCCTTACAAGAAACTCTGCGGGTCGACGTCGATGTCGAGCTTGATCGAGCCCTTCGCCTTGGGCGCGGCGGCAAGCCAATCGCGCAGATAAGCGGAGAGGTCGAAGGCGCGCGGGGATTTGACCAATAGGCGCAAACGATGCCGGCCGCGCACCAGGGAGAGCGGTGCGTCGGCGGGACCGAGGACGCGCACGTCGTCGCGCGGTGGCGCCGCGCGCGAGAGGAGCCGCGCGTAAGATTGCGTATCGTGCCTGTCGGGACCGGAGACCACGAGGCTGGCGAGGCGGCCGAACGGCGGATAAGCGCCGCGCTCGCGCGCGGCGATCTCGGTGGCGTAGAACGCCTCGCGATCCTGCGCGATCAATGCGCGCATCACTGGATGCTCGGGCTGGTGCGTCTGTAGCAGCCCGAGGCCGACGCCGGCGTCGCGGCCGGCCCTACCAATCACCTGATGCAGGAGCTGGAAGGTGCGCTCGGCCGCGCGCGGATCGCCGTTATTGAGGCCGAGATCGGCGTCGACGACGCCGACCAGGTTGAGCTTCGGAAAGTGATGGCCTTTGGCGACAAGCTGCGTGCCGATGACGATATCGAAGCGGCCTTGGGCGATGTCGTCCAGTTCCTCGCGTAAACGCTCGACCGTGGCGACGAGGTCGCTGGAGAGCACCAGCACCCGCGCCTGTGGAAAAAGTTCGCGCACTTCCTCTTCGAGGCGTTCGACGCCGGGCCCAACCGCGACGAACGAATTTTGCGCCCGGCATTGGGGGCAGGCCGGCGGATGCGGCACGGCGAAGCCGCAATGGTGGCAGACGAGCTCTTTGCGGAAGCGGTGATCGACCAGCCAGGCGTCGCAATTCGGGCAGGAGAAGCGGAAGCCACAGGCGCGGCAGAGCGTCAGCGGCGCATAGCCGCGGCGATTGAGGAAGAACAGCGCCTGCTCGCCGCGCTCGATCGCGGTGTGAACCGCGCCGGCGAGCGGCGGCGCAATGAAGCGGCCGGGCGGCGGCCGCTCGTGGCGCAGATCGATCGCTTCGACCGACGGCATGAGCTGGCCGCCGAAGCGCTGCGGCAAAGCGAGCCGCCGATAGCGGCCGCGCCGCGCATTGACCTCGGTCTCGAGCGAGGGTGTCGCCGAGGCGAGCACCACCGGGATGCGCGCGATATGGCCGCGTACCACCGCCATATCGCGGGCGTGGTAGCGCACGCCGTCCTCCTGCTTGTAGGCTTGGTCGTGCTCCTCATCGACGACGATGAGGCCGAGATCGGCATAGGGCAGGAACAACGCCGAGCGCGCGCCGACAATGACGGATACCTCTCCATTTGCGACGGCCGACCACGTGCGCGCGCGCCGGCGCGGGCTGAGCTCCGAATGCCATTCCGTCGGCCGCACGCCGAAGCGGGCGGCGAAACGGTCGAGAAACTGCACGGTGAGCGCGATCTCGGGCATCAGGATGAGGCTCTGCCGGCCGCGGCGGATCGTGTCCGCCACCGCTTCGAAATAGACCTCGGTCTTGCCGGAGCCGGTGACGCCGTCGAGAAGCGTCACCGAATAGCCGCCGCGCGCCAACGTCGCTTTCAGCGCCGCGGCGGCGGCGCTTTGCTCGCCGGTGAAATCCGCCGGCGCGAAATCGGGGTCGGGCTGTTGCGCAATCGGCTCCGGCGGCAGCACGATTGTTTCGAGCGTACCTTCGTCGATCAGTCCCTCGATCACGCCGACGCTGACGGCGGCCTCGCGCGCGGCTTCGCTTTTACCGCGCACCATGCCGTCGGCGAGGAGGGCGAGCACGCGCTCGCGCGCCGCGGTCATGCGCTGCGGCCGCGCGCCGGCAAGGCGCACGCCGATGCGCGCGCGCGGGCTGCCGAGGTGCTCGCCCATGCGCAAGCACATGCGCAGCACCATGCCGCGCGACGCGACCGTGTAGTTCGCGACCCAATCGACGAAATGACGCAATTCCGGCTGGAGCGGCGGCAGTGCGAGCTTTTCCTCGACGTCCTTGAGCCGGTTGTCGAGCCGCGGGTTAGGTTTGGGATTCTCCGCCCAAACGACGGCGGTCGCCTCGCGGGCGCCGAGCGGCACGCAGACGATGTCACCCGGTGCGAGCTTAAGCTCGTCCGGCGCCCGGTACGAATAAGTCCGGTCGAGGGCGACCGGGACGAGGACATCGACAACGCGTCTGACCATGGCGGCAATTTTCCGCCGATTCCGGGCGGTTAAGAAAGGGTAAAGAGCTGCAATCTAACGTCTGGAGGATGGCGCACCCATCCATCCCCCGAAGCGGGGACGGAAAGTCACGGGGTCGAGCGGGAGATGGCTCCAAAGAGTGAAACAGATTCCGTCGTGCCCAAGGTCGCAGCCGAGATCGATAGCTGGCTGCGCCACCTCGGCGACGAACGTCGTTTTTCACCAAAAACCATCGAGGCCTATCGGCGCGATGTGCTGCAATTCCTCGCCTTCCTCGCCGAACACTTGGGCGGCGCGCCCTCGCTGCAGGCGCTTGCGGCACTCACGCCGGCGGACGTGCGCGCCTTCATGGCGGCGCGGCGCGGCGACAATATCGGCGGCCGCTCGCTGATGCGCGCGCTCGCCGGCGTGCGCGGCTTCGCGCGTTTTCTCGAACGCAACGGCAAGGGCAAGGTTGCCGCGCTTGCCGCAGTGCGCGCGCCGAAAATTGCCAAGACCCTGCCGCGGCCGCTGCCGATCGCCGCCGCCAAGGATATCACCAATCCGGACCTGCCGGCCGGCGACGGCCATGCACCTTGGGTTCACGCGCGCGATGCGGCGGTGCTGGCCCTGCTCTACGGATGCGGCCTACGCATTTCCGAAGCGCTCGGCCTCAAGCGCGCCGATTTCGCCGACGGCGCGCGCGACGCCATCACCGTGACGGGCAAGGGCGGCAAACAACGCATGATCCCGGTGCTGCCGCAGGTGACGAAGCTCGTCGCCGCTTATGTCGCGCTTTGCCCTTACGATCTGCCCGAGCAAGGGCCGCTGTTCGTCGGCGCCAAGGGCGGTGCGCTGTCGGCGCGTGTGGTGCAACTGACGATGGCACGGCTGCGGGGTGCGCTCGGCCTTCCCGACACGGCGACGCCGCATGCGTTGCGGCACTCCTTCGCAACGCACCTCTTGGCGCGCGGCGGCGATCTGCGGTCGATCCAGGAACTGCTCGGCCACGCGTCGCTGGCGACGACGCAGATCTATACCGAAGTTGACGCCGAGCGCCTTATCACGGCCTATCGCAGCGCCCATCCGCGCGCGTAACCCCCCAACCACGCGTTGCGGAGAACAGAGAAGACAAGGCAGCGCGCGAGCGGCGGCGAGCAATTCCTTAACCATCGTCGCCTAGCTTGCCTGTCGGTGCCGCCCGGCCGCCGGTCCGGCGGCGCGCCGGAGCGATCCGCGTGTCGGGGCGGAATTGGCCGGACGCATCGTGGTCCGGAGCGCGTTGATGAGCATCCGAGTGGTCCGGGTCCTGATCGTTGCCGCGGCGTGCCTGACCTCGCTCTGCGCTTGCTCTTCCATGACGAAACTCAGCGATCTATGGACGCCAAAAGGCAGTGACGCCTCCAGCGGGTCGGCGGGTGCGACAAGCGGGACGACGAAGACGGGTGACGCGTCGGACTTTCCTGCGGCTGCTGCCGCCGCCAACGAGGCCACGGGATCGATCAAGGTGCAGCCCGCCGAGTCCGGCCCGAGCGGCAAGCCGGGCGCGCCGTTGGCGAAGCCCGGCCTCCTCGGCGACGACCCCAACGATGACGTGCAGCTCGGCAAGAAATATTTTCACAGCAACAATTTCGGTCTTGCCGAGAAGAGCTTCCGCACCGCCGTCGAGAAGCATCCACGCGACGCCGAGGCCTGGGTCGGATTGGCGGCGTCCTACGATCGGCTGCACCGTTTCGATCTCGCCGATCGCGCCTACCAGGAAGCCATTCGCATCGTCGGCAAGACCCCGGAAATCCTCAACAACCAGGGTTTCTCCTATATGCTGCGCGGCGACTATGCGCGCGCGCACAAGATGCTTGACGAAGCGCAGAGCAAGGACCCCGGCAATCCCTACATCCAAGCCAATATGCGCCTGCTCGAAGACAGCTACCGCGAGGGCAAGGCGGTCCAGTAAGGCCGTTTGGTAGGGCCGGGCAACGCGCGCAAACTCGCGCCGGCTTGACCCGCGCGCCTTACGCCGCGATATGAACGCGGGAACGAACTCGCCTCGCAACGGGACGTGCGCATGTTCGATACGTTCAAGAATTTCATCACCGAATTCGTCGACGGCGGGAAACATCCGAGTCAATTCGCCGACCACGATTACCGCCTCGCGGCGGTGGCTTTGCTCGTGCATGCCGCCGCCGTCGACGGCGAGATGTCGCCGAGCGAACGCCAGAAGCTGCACGCGATAGTCAAGCGGCGGTTCGCGCTCGATGATGCCTTGACCGACGAGCTGATCGACAAGGCGACTTTGGCCGAGCACGAAGCGGTCGATCTTTATCATTTTACCAGCCAGCTCAACCGCGCACTCGACGAGCAGGGCCGCGCCCGCGTCATCGAAATGATGTGGGAGATTGTTTACGCCGACGGCCGGCGCGACGAGCTGGAGGACAATCTGTTGTGGCGCGCCGCCGACCTCCTTGGCGTGTCGCCGCGGGAGCGCATCGAGCTGCGGCGGCGCATCGCGGCGGCAGCGAGCGCGGCCGGTGGCGACAGATGAGGCCGGTCACGCTGATCACCGGCGCTTCGGCCGGGATCGGCGCCGAGCTGGCGCGCGTTTTTGCCGAACACGGGCATGAAGTCGCGCTGGTGGCGCGTCGCCAAGACCGGCTGGCGGCGCTCGCCGAGGAAATCGCGGCGTCCGGCCGGCCGCGCCCGACGGTTGTGACGGCCGACCTCGAGCGGCGAGACGCTCTTGCGCGTATCGCCGCGGAGCTTTCCTCGCGCGGCCTCGAGCCGGCGAACGTGGTCAACAATGCGGGCTTCGGGCTGTCCGGGCCGGCCGCAGCGCTGCCGCGCGACCGACAGCTCGCCATGATCGACCTCAATGTGCGCGCGCTCACGGAGCTATCGGTGGCGTTCGTGGAAAGCCTCGCGCGTCATCGCGGCGGCGTTCTCAATGTCGCGTCAATCGCGGCCTTCCTGCCCGGCCCGGGCATGGCGGTCTATTATGCCAGCAAGGCCTACGTGCTTTCTTTCAGCGAGGCCCTGCATCATGAGCTGGCGAAAGGCGTCAGGGTGACCGCGCTCTGTCCGGGGCCGGTGTCGACGGAGTTTCAGACGCGGGCCGGAGTCGGCAGCAGAAGAATGCGGAGCGCGCTGACGCTTTCCGCCGCGCATGTGGCGCGGATCGGCTATGACGGTTTCATGCGTGGCAAGCGCATGGTCGTCCCCGGCGCCCTGAGCCGGCTGGCGGTCCTTTCGCTGCACCTCGCTCCGACTGCGCTGCTCTTGAAGGTCGTAGATCAAAGCGGGTCCGCCAAGCCCCGCCGGCCGCGACCGTCTGGCGCCGCGGCTTGAATCCGCGGCTTGAATTCAGCGGCGAACGCGATAGGAATTTCCACCACCCTTTGATTCCAAGGCCCGCGCGCGTGGCTTGCGAAGTGCGGGATCGTGACACGAGCCGGTTCTATTCCTTAACTCATGCCACAGCCGATCCTGATTATTCTGCACCAGGAACATTCCACCGCCGGCCGCGTCGGCTATGTCCTCAGGCAGCTCGGATACCGGTTCGACGTGCGCCGGCCGCGCTTCGGCGACCCGCTGCCGGCGACGATGCGCGAGCACGCCGGCGCGATCATCTTCGGCGGCCCGATGAGCGCCAACGACGAGGACGAGTTCATTCGCCGGGAGATCGACTGGATCTCGGTCGTGATCGAGGAGGACAAGCCGTGCCTCGGCATCTGCCTCGGCGCGCAGATGTGTGCGCGCGCGCTCGGCGGCCGGGTCTTCAATCACCCGGAGGGTCGGGCCGAGATCGGCTATTACTCGATCCGGCCAACCGCCGCCGGCCTTGCCGTCGTCGATCCCTGGCCGGAACAGGTCTATCAATGGCACCGCGAAGGGTTCGATCTGCCGGCGGGCGCCGAGCTTCTGGCCGAAGGCGACATGTTCGAAGTGCAGGCGTTCCGCTACAAGCGGGCCTACGCGCTGCAATTTCATCCGGACGTGACCTACGCCATGATGTATCGATGGACGACGCGCGGCCATAATCGCCTGCAGATGCCGGGGGCAAGGCCGCGCGCCACGCATTTCGCCGACCGCGCCGTCTACGATTACAGCGCGCGCGCCTGGCTCGGCGTCTTCCTGGAGCGCTGGATCGGAGGCTGAAACATGGCTCTCGGTCTACATTATCGCAAATTGCGAGAAACAAAGTGACGACGCAATCCAAATTGATTGGCCGCGGCCGGATCGCCGCACCGGCAATGACGCTCTCCGGCGCTTCGTTTAGAGCGCGTCCAGGAAAAGTGGAAACCGGTTTTCCGTCCGGACGCACGGCAATACAAAAGCGTAGAGCGAGATGACGCTTCGAAGACAAATCATCCCGCTCTTGGAGTCGGCGTTACTGTCCGCTTGCCAGACGTTGGGCGAAATAGGCGACCGTTTTGGTATAGACCTGCGACGAATTCCACTGCAGCAGCACTTGGAAATTGGCGGTGCCTTCGCCCCACGGCCGGCCGCGCTGCCAGCCATAGCCTTTGAGATAATTCGCCGTCGAGGCGAGCACGTCCGGCACGCTGTGAATGAGATCGCGGCGGCCGTTGCCGTCATAGTCCACCGCGTATTTGAGATACGAGGACGGCAGGAACTGAGTCTGGCCGATCTCGCCGGCCCAGGCGCCGCGCATTTCGCCCGGACTCATGTCGCCGCGATCGACGATGCGCAATGCCGCGAGCAACTCGCCGCGAAACTTGTCCGGACGCCGGCAGTCATAGGCGAGCGAGGCGAGCGAGCGAATGGTCGGAAACTTGCCGGTGTTGGCGCCGAAGTCGGTCTCCAACCCCCAGATGGCGACGATCACCGCGCCGGGCACGCCGAACTGCTGCTCGATGCGGCTGAAGATCGCGCCATATTGTCGGAGCAGTCGCGCGCCGCGTTTAAGCCGCGGCGGCACCATGCGGCCGGAGAATTGCTCGAAGCTCTGGCGAAAGACGCCTTGCGCGTGATCGCGGGCGATGATGGTCGGGTCGTAGGTCACCCCGCCGAGCGCGGCCTGGATCGTGCGCTGCGAGACGCCTTGCGCCGCCGCCTCTTGCTTGAAGGCCTCAAGCCACGTTGCGAAGCCGCCGCCGCAGGGCGCGGCGGCGAGGGCCGACGCCGTGAGCGAGCCGAGCCACAACGCCAGAACAGCCGCTCGCGCCGTGATCGGTCGCATTCCCATCGCTCCATGCCGGACACATGAGTAACACTTTTCGTCTCTGGACGGGAGGTGTTGATGCCGCGGAAGGAGCATTCGGTCATGGACGGACGCCGGCGCTTTGCCGCACGGCTCGCGGATGGCGAAGCGATGACGGAGGTCTGCCACGCGCTCGGCATTTACGCAAAGCCGACTACAAAATCTTCGACCGCTGCTTCAATGCCGCTTGCGCTATTACCTCCGCGTCATCCAGAGCACTCTCCGCCACGGCTCTCGCTGAAAGCTGCGTTTTCAAGCTCGGCCGGCGTTCGATTGCTCCTCTGTCGCTTGCCTTAATATATAAGGGAATGAACGCTCCGCCCCCATCAGACCTCCTGCACTTCACCGATCGCGGATTGGGGCCACCGCTGCTTTTGGTGCACGGGCTGGGAATAAGCGGAGACATGTTCGAGCCGATCGTGGGGCCGCTGGCGAAGCGCCGCCGGCTCATCATCCCCGACCTTCGCGGCTGCGGCAGAAGCCGCAACCTTCCGCCGCCTTATTCTGTAAAACAACAGGCGGCGGACTTGGCCGGGCTGCTCGAACATCTCGGTATCGGCTCGACGGACGCACTCGGCTATTCGCAAGGCGGCCCGGTGGTTCAGGAACTCGCGCTCGATTATCCGGCGAAAGTGCGGCGCCTCATCCTCTCGAACACCTACGCCTATAACATGGCGACCATGAGAGAGAAAATAGAAGGCCATATCGTACCTCTCCTTATCCGCCTCCTCGGCGTGCGGCTCTTCGTCAAGCTCCTGATATCGCAAGGTCTCAAACAAATCCCGAATGAGCAGGCAACATGGGTTGCGAATCTTATCGCCCGCACTTGGGGTGAAGCAGACCCCAAGTCCATTGCGCTCGCGTGGAGGGAGGCGATGGCTTTCGATAGCCGAAGCCGTTTGAGCGAAATCAGATGTCCGACGCTTGTCATCGCCGGTTCGGACGACAACGCTGTTCCCATACATCACGCTTCCATGCTCCACGACGGCATCGCCGGATCGAAGCTTGTCGTAATAGCGGGTGCGGATCATGCGCTCATGTGGGCGCACCCCGATCAATGGCTGGAGAAAGTGAACGAGTTTCTGGATTCGTAGAGGATGCGAGTTTTGAAATTGCTCCCTCCGAAGTTCCTCGCGTGGCGTCAGAGAGCGCTGCCGTCCGTTTTAAATTCACCGCCGCTTCCCCGAAGCAAAATCGGGGAGAGTTAACTAACCAGCTAGGTAATTGATCTCCGGGCCGGACACGGGCCGGACATTGCGATGTTGGAGCGGGCGA
>JASHRY010000099.1 GCA_030037105.1 Xanthobacteraceae bacterium | reverse complement strand
AATATTCGCCCGACCTGAACCCGATCGAGATGCCGTTCAGCAAGCTCAAGGCCGATCTGCGCAAGGCCGCCGAGCGGACCATTCCGCGCCTCCGCCGCCGCATCGGCCGATTCGCAGCGACGCTCACGGCTCGCGAAGCTTCAAACTATTTCAGGCATGCAGGCTATGCGTGAAATCAACCGGAATCTGCTCTAGCTTCTTGGTGGAGCATGATCTTTTCAGAAAACCGGTTTCCACTTTTCCGGATCATGCTCTAACCGGCGCGGATTGGCGAACGTGGTGCTGCGCGCGGCGCAACCCCCGAAGATCGGAGAGCCGAAGACGTCGAGACACTCTCGGCGAGGGGACGAATTTGCTTTATAATCGTTCCAGGCCCGATGGGGTGAAGTTAGCCGTCCCATACAGCGAAGGGATGACGGCAATGGCGGTGACGTACGAGACTTGGCTCGTCTTGCTTTCGATCGTGATGGCGATCCAGGGTGCCTATGTCGGCTTCAGCCTCGCCGTCCAAATCACCGCCGCGACCGGCGCGCGCCGCCGACTGCTGCTCGCCGGCGCCACCGTCTCGCTCGCCGTCGCCATTTGGACGATGCACTTTGTCGGGATGCTGGCGGTGCGGCTGCCGTTCCAAGTCGACTATCTGGTCTTTCCCACGCTGTTGTCGCTCCTCGTCTGCGCGATCGTGGTCGGAGCCGCGGTTTATGCCACTACGTCCGGCCCCCCCACCCTGCTGCGTCTGACCCTGTCCTCGTGCCTGATGGGCGGCGGCATTTTCACAATGCACTACATCGGCATGAGTGCGCTCGATGCCAGCATCCATATGATCCACGACCGGGTCTTTGTCGCCTCGAGCATGGCCATCGCCATCGCTGCGTCCGGATTGGCGCTGTGGCTCGCGACCGGACGGGAACGGCGTCCGCCATTGATCCTTTCGGCGATCGCCTTCGGCATTGCCGTTTCCGGCATGCACTATACCGCGATGGGGGGCGTGACGCTCTATCCATACGTCACGGCGTCATCTGCGGCGCCGGCGCTATCGACGGACCTCCTCGCCATTGTCGTGGCTGTCGTCGCTTTCTGTCTCTCCGGCATATTTCTCTTGCTTCTTTTGCCCGATTCGTCCCGGCGGGAAACGCGGACCATTGTGGTCGAGAACGACGATTCGACCGACACGGCGAAAATTTCGCCAGCCCCGCCAACGGTGCCGGAGGCGGCCAACGGCCACAGTCCCGAATTCGGCCGCGGAACATATGCACCGCTCGGCGGCGCCGGTGCGCCGCCGCGGCGCTTCGCGCGCCATCTGCCGATCGAGCGCGAGGGCGGCACGCATTTCCTTGCCGTCGACGACGTGGTCGCGATTCACGCCAACGCACATTACACTTATATCTTCGACGGTAACGACAAGCTGTTTTGCCCGCTCGCGATCGGCGTCGTCGAATCGCGGCTCGACAACACCCGTTTTGTCCGCGTTCACCGCAGCCATATCATCAATATCGACCGCGTCGTCGGCTACAGGCGCGCCGGCGATCATGAAATGGTCGAGCTTTCCGGCCTGCGTCACTACGCCGTACCGGTCAGCCGCAGTCGCATCGGGTCGCTCAAATCGCGTATCGCCATGCTGACGGGCACCGATTCTGCGTTTTCGCTGCGCCGCCGGCATCGTTTTGCAGCGCAATAGAGCAGGCTTCGCCCATTTGAGGACGAATATGTGATGTCGATGCGTCAATAATCCTGTCGCAATTGGTGCACGGAAGCTCGCAATTCGTGCCGGTAATGCGCCAATTCGTGCATCGGCGGACAAGCTGGTGCAGCAGCTCTTGCTGCTGCAACGCACAATTAGCCAAAGTTTTGCATATCAGATGACGGTATTACGCGCAGTTTCGGATCGGCCGCGGTGACGACCCCGGCCGCGTGGCTGCGCCAGGGAGGATGCCCGTGATACCCGGCTCTTTTGCCTATCATCGTCCCACATCCATCAAAGAAGCGGTCGGTTTGCTCGCCCAATTCGGTGACGAAGGCCGCGCGCTCGCCGGCGGCCATAGCCTCATCCCAATGATGAAGCTGCGCCTTGCCCATCCGGCACATCTCGTCGATCTCGCCGGCATTGTCGATCTCAAGGGTATCCGCACCGATGGCAACGACATCGTTATCGGCGCCATGGTGACCCAGCACGAGCTGGTGGGCTCTGCGCTATTGGCCGGGAAGCTTCCGCTTCTGCGCGAAACCTCGCTGCAGGTTGCCGATCCGCAGGTGCGCTATGTCGGCACGCTCGGCGGCAACGTCGCCAATGGCGATCCCGGCAACGACATGCCGGCGGTGATGCTCTGCCTCAACGCCACCTATCACGTCGCGGGCAAAGGCGGCGAACGGCGCATCGCGGCGCGTGATTTCTACCAAGGCGCTTACTTCACCGCGCTCGAATCCGGCGACGTGCTCACCGCCGTGCGCCTGCCGGTGCCGGCCGCGGGTCACGGCTACGCCTACGAAAAGCTCAAGCGCAAGATCGGCGATTACGCGACCGCCGCCGCCGCCGTCGTGCTGACCATGAGCGGCGGCAAGGTCTCAAGCTGTTCGATCGGTCTCACCAACGTCGCCGAAACGCCGCTATGGGCCGAGGAGGCGGGCAGGATTCTCCTCGGCTCCTCGCTTGACGCGGCGACGGTAAAGAGAGCCGTGGCCGCCGCCGAAGCGATCACGGCCCCGGCAACCGACGCCCGCGGACCCGCGCATTACCGGACCAAGATGGCGGGCGTGATGCTCGCGCGCGCACTCGCCCGCGCCAAGACGCGCGCTCGCGGCTGACGGCAGGGAGCACAACCATGGCCAAATCCCACGTCGCGATGAAGGTGAACGGCAAGACCATCGAAGCTTTGGTCGAGCCGCGGACGCTCCTCATCCATTTCCTGCGCGACGAACTCAACATCACCGGCCCGCATATCGGCTGCGAAACCAGCCATTGCGGCGCCTGCACCGTCGATCTCGACGGCAAATCGGTGAAATCCTGCACCGTGTTCGCGGTGCAGGCGAACGGCGCCGACATCCGCACCATCGAGGGCATGGCGAACGCCGACGGCACGTTGCATGCGCTGCAGGAAGGCTTCCGCGAGATGCACGGGTTGCAGTGCGGCTTCTGCACGCCGGGAATGATCGTGCGCGCCTACCGGCTGTTGCAGGAAAACCGGAATCCGTCCGAGGAGGAGATCCGCTACGGCATTTCCGGCAATCTCTGCCGCTGCACCGGCTATCAGAACATCGTCAAGGCCATTCAATTCGCCGCCGCCAAGCTTAACGGCGTGCCGTTCCAGGAGGCTGCAGAATGAACGTCCAGACCCCCACCTCCGCCGAGCGCGCCGCCAAGCTCGAAGGCTTGGGCTGCAAAAGAAAGCGCGTCGAGGACATTCGCTTCGTCCAGGGCAAGGGCAATTACGTCGACGATCTCAAGCTGCCGGGCATGCTCTACGGCGACTTGGTGCGCTCGCCCTACGGCCACGCCCGCATCAAGAAGATCGACACCAGCAAGGCCGCGGCGGTGCCCGGCGTCGTCGCGGTGCTCACGGCGGAAACGCTCAAGACCGTGAACCTCGCCTGGATGCCGACGCTCGCCGGCGACGTGCAGATGGTGCTGGCCGACGGCAAGGCGCTGTATCAGAACCAGGAGGTCGCCTTCGTCATCGCCGAGGACCGCTACACCGCGGCCGACGCCGCCGACCTAGTCGAAGTCGAGTACGAGCCGTTGCCGGTCAAC
>JASHRY010000098.1 GCA_030037105.1 Xanthobacteraceae bacterium | reverse complement strand
AACTGAATCACATGTTCGGCTTCCGGCATCACTCTTTCGGCGATCGTCGCCGTATGTGGAGAGCCGCCCACGAAGGGCGCTTGAACATAGTTGTCGAAGAAAATTGCGCCGGTTAGCCGTACCGCGCGTAGAACATCGGACAAAATATCCATGAGCTGAGCTTCCTAGGGGAGATCAACCCAATTCTCCATTCATTTACAGCACGATAGTCTAACCCAAATAGGGTGCCCCGTCATTCGGCGCAGCGCTCCGGCGGGAAGGTTCAGGACGATTGAGCAACAGAGCCGGACGACTGGACATGTGCCGCGCACGGCTTTTCTCCTAAGGTAAATTGCCGCTTCAGGCCGCGGGGTTGCCTCGCCTGGGAGGAAAACATGATGAACGATAGCGTCTTAGCAAAATTCGCGCAGAGTCTTCGCGGTCCCGTCATCGGGCGCGGTCATCCGGATTACGAGGAAGCGCGCAAGCTCTACAACGCCATGATCGACAAGCGGCCGCTGGCCATCGCGCGCTGTAGCGACGTGGCCGATGTGATGGCGGCGGTCAATTTTGGGCGCGACAACAAACTTCCGATCGCTGTGCGCGGCGGCGGCCACAATGGGCCGGGCTTCGGCAGCGTCGACGACGGCTTGGTCATCGATCTGTCGATGATGAAAGGCGTCAGGGTCGATCCGGCCAAGCGAACAGTGCGGGTTGGTGCCGGTTGCGTCACCGGCGATGTCGATCACGCCACGCACGCCTTCGGCCGGGCGGTCCCCTTCGGGGTCGTCTCGACCACCGGCGTTGCCGGGCTGACGCTGAGCGGCGGTCATGGCTATCTCAGCCGTCAATACGGTCTCGCTGTGGACAATCTGCTCGAGGCCGACGTGGTGCTGGCCGACGGCAGATTCGTAACGGCTTGGGAACGGGAGAATGCCGAGCTGTTTTGGGCCTTGCGGGGCGGCGGCGGCAACTTCGGCGTCGTGACCAGCTTTCTGTTCCGCACCAATCCGGCCGGCATCGTCTACGGCGGACCCATTATTTTCGACCTTGCCGACGCCGCTGTAGTCATGCGGTGGTATCGCCAGTTCCAACCGAATGCGCCGGACGAGTTCTACATATTTCTTGCGCTGCAGACGGTCCCTCCCGGCGACCCCTTTCCTCAGGAGCATTGGGGTAAAAAGATGTGCGCGCTCGTCGTCTGCCATAACGGGCCGATTGCGGATGCCGAGAAAGCCGTCAACGCGGCCCGCGCGGCGCTGCCAAAACCGATCATCGACTGGGCGCAGCCGATGCCGTATCCGGTGCTGCAATCGCTGTTCGATCCGCTCTTGCCGAAGGGCCTGCAGTGGTATTGGAAGGGCGATTTCGTGACCAGTTTACCCGATGCCGCGATCGACGCATACATTGCGCAGGCCGCCAAGGCGCCGACGCCTATTTGCGGAATGCACCTTTATCCGATCGACGGTGCGGTCCACCGGCACAGGCGGGATGCGACCGCATGGGCTCACCGCGATGTGACTTGGTCGATGGTCATCTTCGGCGTCGGTCCCGACCCCGCCATGGCTCCGGCGCTGAAGCAATGGGCGCGCGCCTATTGGGACGCCGTCCATCCGTTCAATCTTCCCGGCGCCTACGCCAACTTCATGATGGACGACGAGGGCGAGGCGCGCGTCAAGGCGGCCTATGGCGACAATTACCATCGGCTTGCTGCGGTGAAGAAGAAATACGATCCGGGCAATCTGTTCCGGGTCAACCAGAACATCCGCCCCGCCGCCTAACTAGCGCAAGCGGCACCGGCGCTTTTCCCATGGCCACATCTTCGGGTGCGGCGGTGGGTGGCCGGTAGGCAACATTCGGACAGCAATCATGACGGACACACAAACCCTTTCCAGCCCGGCGCCGATGGAAGGGCGCGGCTTCTACAATCGCAGTTCGCGCGTCCAGGCCGCGGGATTCTCGCCAGCGGTGCCGTTGCTCGAGCAGGCGGCCCGCGCGGCGCCGCTGGCGCGCGCGCCGGAGCCGATCACGATCGCTGACTATGGCGCGTCGGAGGGACGCAACTCGTTGGCGGTGATGGAGACTGCGATTCGCGCGCTCAGGGACCGGGTCGGCTCCGAGCGGGCGATCTCGGTCGTGCACGCCGACTTGCCCGCCAACGACTTCAGCACGCTGTTCCAGACGCTGCTCAGCGACTCGGGCAGCTATCTTCGCGATGATCCGGCCGCATTCGCTTCGGCGGTGGGGTGCTCGTTCTACCAGCAGATCCTGCCGGCGGAGAGCGTGACGCTGGGATGGAGCTCGTGGTCGCTGCAATGGCTGAACCAGACGCCAGCGCCTATTCCCGATCAGATCGTGATCTCCCAAAGCCACGACGCCGCGGCGCGCGCGGCCTACACCCGACAGTCCGCGACAGACTGGCGGGCCTTCCTCGCAAGCCGCGTGCGCGAACTACGCCCAGGCGGACGGCTCGTCGTGCTGACCATGGCGCTGGACGACGACGGCAACTTTGCCTTCGCCGGCATGATCCAGACCATGTATGCGGTGCTGATGGCCTTGGCCGCGGAAGGATTCGTCAGCGCCGCGGAGGTGCAGCGGATGGAGATCCCCATCGTCGGACGCAGCCACGCCGATCTTGTGGCGCCGTTTGCCGACAACGGACGATTTGCCGGCCTCTCGGTCGAGCACGTCGACGTATTCAACGGCGAGGATTGAATCTGGCGGGAGTTTGAACGCATCCACGATGCTGGCAGATTCGGCGCACAATGGGCGGCGTTTTCGCGCGCCAGCGTGTTCCAGACGCTGGCTCTCGGCCTCGACGGCGGCCGCGACGATCCGCGCCTGGCGGCCTTCATCAGCAAGCTGGAGGCCGGAACGGCGACGCGCCTGGCGCGGGCTCCGGCACCGATGCTCATCCCGCTGGGCAGCATCGTGCTGAAGAAGGAAGATCATCCACGTCGGCGTGAGACCCTGTGACGGGTCCAAGTGGATTGCAGGCCGCGCGGACATCGGCTGGATTTCCGATAAATTGCAGCATGATTTTTCTTGCCGCGTTCCAGCGTCGGCCGATTTTCCTCGGGAAATTTAGAAGTTGACGACCGGCATGTGCCTCCGTGTATAGGGTGCGGCCCCGGACGCAAACGTCCGCTCAGGCAGCAGGTTGAGGCAACCGGAGTGCGCAGGCATCCATGGCGCAATCGCAGAAGCAGCAGGCGGTGTACGACATCGTGACCAATCCGACGAACGTCACCGTCGTCGTGAACTGAGCCGAAGCCCCGGGCCGCGGTCGCGCCATGAGGGAACGAAGCGATTAGCACCGTCACCGCAGTCGTCATCGGCGCCGGGCATGCCGGCCTGGCCATGAGCCGCTGTCTCGCCGACCGCGCGATCGATCATGTCGTGCTGGAGCGCGGCGAGGTCGCCCATTCGTGGCGCACAGAGCGTTGGGATTCGCTGCGGCTGCTCACGCCCAATTGGCAGAGCCGACTGCCCGGCTTTGGCTACGACGGCGATGATCCCGACGGCTACCGAACGCTGCCCGAAGTCATCGCCTTCATCGCCGGTTACGCCGAGGCCATTGCGACGCCGGTGCGAACGCACACTACGGTCACGTCGGTGCGCGCCACCGGTACCGGATATCTGGTGCGCACGGATCAAGACGACTGGCGCTGCCGCATCGTGGTGATCGCGTCCGGCGCATGCAACATCGCCCGCGTCTCCACCTTTGCCGACCGGGTGCCGCGCGCGATCGCCCAAGTCACCGCCCAGCAATACCGCAATCCTGGCGCGCTGCCCGATGGCGGCGTCCTGGTCGTGGGCGCATCGGCGAGCGGCACGCAGATCGCCGCCGAAATCCAGCGTTCGGGCCGGCCGGTGACCTTGTCGGTGGGCGAGCACATCCGCGCGCCGCGTGTTTATCGCGGCAAGGACCTGGAGTGGTGGATGGACGCGGCCGGCGTGCTCGATCAGCGCTACGACGAGGTCGACGACATCGGCCGGGCGCGGCGGGTGCCTTCGCTGCAGCTCGCCGGCACGCCCGATCGCTCGACCCTCGACCTCAACGCTCTGACCGCCATGGGCGTGACGCTGGTCGGGCGCCTCGCCGGCATCAGTGAGGACGGCAAGGCGCAGTTCGCCGGGTCGCTGCGCAACATGTGCGCGCTGTCCGATCTCAAGATGGGCCGGCTCCTCGACCTCATCGACGACTGGGCGCGCGCGAACGGCTTCGACGACAAGGTCAAGCCCCCGCATCGCCCGCCGCCGACCCGCGTTGAGGTGGCGCCGCCGCTCGGCCTTGACCTGAACTCGGGCGCGATCAAGACGATCATCTGGGCCACCGGCTTCCGGCCCGATTACTCCTGGCTCGAAGTGCCGGTTCTCGATCGCAAGGGCATGATCCGCCATGACGGCGGAGTTGTCGCCGCGCCCGGTTTGTATCTGATGGGCGCGCCATTCCTGCGCCGGCGCAAGTCCACGCTGATCGACGGCGCCGGTGACGACGCCCGCGACCTCTGCGACCATCTGGTGTCCTTTCTCGACAGCCGTCTGGCGCGGATCAGCGCGTAACGTCGAGGGCGTGAACAACAGGGACGATTTTTCAGCTCAATTTGCGCAGTGCCGCCTGCGCCACCGCTTCCGGCGTGATCCCGAAATGGCGGTAAAGCTCCTTGTACGACGCACTGGCGCCGAAGCCGGTCATGCCGACGAAAATTCCCTCCGTGCCGATGATCGCGTCCCAACCCTGGCGGATGCCGGCTTCGACGGCGACATTGACCTCGGCGCGGCCGATAATCATCGCGCGTTCCGCCTCCGGCGCGGCGAACAGAAGCTCGAAGCACGGCACCGACACGACCCGCGCCGGGATGCGGCGTTCGGCGAGGATTTTTTTTGCTGCGACCGCGATGGCGACCTCCGAGCCGGTGGCGAACAGCGACACGACCGCGGCATTATCGTCGGCGGCACTCAGCTCGTAGGCGCCGAACGCACAACGGTTCTTCTCGTCGAATTCTTGGCGCAGTTGCGGCACGGCCTGCCGCGTCAGGGCGAGCACGCTCGGGCCGTCTTTTGACTCCAGCGCAAGCTGCCAGCACTCGACCGTCTCCACCGCATCGCACGGCCGGAAAACTTTCAGGTTCGGGACGGCGCGCAGCGCGGCAAGGTGCTCGACCGGCTGGTGCGTCGGGCCGTCCTCGCCGAGCCCGATCGAGTCGTGGGTCATCACGAAAATGACGCGCCGATCCATGAGCGCGGCGAGACGAATGGCCGGCCGGCAATAATCGGAGAACACGAGAAACGTGCCGGAGTAGGGGATGATCCCGCCGTGCAACGCCATGCCGTTCATGGCGGCCGCCATGCCGTGTTCGCGCACGCCGTAATGGATGAAACGGCCGGAATAATCCGCCGTGCTCATGACCTTCATGGCTTTGGGACGCGTGTTGTTGGAGCCGGTGAGGTCGGCCGAACCGCCGATCATCTCCGGCAGTGCCGCAGTCAGCGCCTCGAGCGCGACTTCGGAAGCCGCGCGGGTGGCGATGTCTTTCGGCGCCGCCGCCAATTTTTCTTTCACGGTGCAGATTGCCGCCGCCAATTTTTCCCGCGGGAGGTCGCCGCGCGTGCGGCGCTCGAACTCGCCGCGCTTGTCGGCTTCGAGCGCGGCGAGGCGCTTTTCCCAGGCGAGCCGAACCGGACGGCCGCGTTCGCCGACGGCGCGCCATTGCGCGAGGATGGCGGGCGGAATCTCGAATGCCGGTGCACTCCAGCCGAGTTTTTGCCGCGCCGCGGCGATTTCCTCGGCGCCGAGCGGGGCGCCGTGGACTTTCTCGGTGCCGGCCTTGGTCGGCGCGCCGAAGCCGATCGTGGTGCGGCAAGCGATCAGCGAGGGCCGCTCGGATGCCTTTGCCGCTTCGATCGCGGCGGCGATAGCCGCGGGATCGTGGCCGTCGATGCGGGTCGCCGCCCAGCCGGCGGCTTCGAAGCGCCGTACTTGATCGACGGAATCGGCGAGCGCGACCGGGCCGTCGATCGAGACGCCGTTGTCGTCGAAGAGCACGATGAGTTTTTTCAGCTTCAGATGACCGGCAAGCGCGATCGCCTCCTGACTGACGCCCTCCATCAAATCGCCGTCGGAGGCGAGCACATAAGTCGCGTGATCGACGATGTTGCCGCCGAACTCTGCGGCGAGGTGACGTTCCGCGATCGCCATGCCGACTGCATTGGCGAGACCCTGGCCGAGCGGTCCGGTCGTGGTTTCGACCCCTGGCGTGCGGCCATATTCGGGATGACCGGGCGTGAGCGAGCCGAGCTGGCGGAAGCGTTTGATCTCGCCGATCGTCACCTTCTCGTAACCGAGAAGGTGAAGCAGCGCGTAAATGAGCATCGAGCCGTGGCCGGCCGAGAGCACGAAACGGTCGCGGTCGGGCCAAGCCGGATCGGCCGGATCGAACTTGAGGAAACGCGAGAACAGCACGGTCGCCATGTCGGCCGCGCCCATCGGCAGGCCGGGATGACCGGATTTCGCCTGCTCGACCGCGTCCATGGCCAGAGCCCGGATGGCGTTGGCCATGCGATCGTGATCCGCGCGCGAAATCGGGCCGGCGCCTGCCGCGGGAAAACGCGGGGCGCGGGCGAGGGGGGCACTCGCCGTGAGAAAACGGTCCGGCATCGTCATTGAACTTGCCAAGCGCGGCGCGAATGCAGGCAGCCACGGTTGGGAAACGGGCGGCGCACAGATAGCATGGGGGGGCCTTAAGTCAAATGCGAGGCGGGCGTCGACGAGGTCATGCACAGGCCCCGGAACGATATCGCTTTAGGCGTTGACGTTCTTGCTCGATGCGACGTAAAGTTCTTTTTATAAATAATTGCTGTCGCACAATTTTCACCCATGGTGCGCCGGTGCTTATGGCCGCAACGGATGGCCAAATGAGCGAGACCGATTCGATCGAGATTGCACGCCGGCGGCTGGCGCTTGCACTCGATGCGCTGGAGGCAGCGGTGGAGCGGCGCCGCGAGGCCGACCGCAGCGAGGAGACGCTCGTCAGCCAAATCCAGGCGCTCGGCGCCGATCGTGCCCGGCTCGCGAGCGAGCTCGATCAGGCGACGGCGCGCTCGCGCGGCTTCGAATCCGCCAACCGTGAGGTCGCGCAACGGATCGCTCAGGCGATCGAAACGATCCGCGGCGTGCTGGCGAATGACGATTGAGCGCCGGCCGCGCGCGAACGAGGATAAGTCGGGGGGACCATGGCCGAGGTCAGTGTCACCATCCATGGGCGGCAGTTCCGAATGGCCTGCGAGGACGGCCAGAAGGACCATCTCATGGCTCTCGCCCGCGAGCTCGACGCGCGCATAGACAGCCTGCGCGCCAAATTCGGCGAGATCGGCGATACGCGGCTCATCGTCATGGCGGCGCTCACGCTCGCCGACGAGCGCGGCGAGATGGGGCTGCGGCTCAAGCGGCTCGAGCAGGAACTCGCGGCAAGAGAAGATGCGCGGTCGGCGGCCGCCGACCGCAGCAAATCCGCGCAGGCGGCGGTTGCGGCGGCGTTGACCACGGCTGCCGAACGCATCGAGAGCGTCACCAAAAAGCTCAACCAGACCATCGGCGGCGGTGGCGTCCCGCTGGGGTGATGGCGCACCTTCGGCATCGAGTCTACATTGATGAGGCGGAGCTGCGCGGTGCGTCAGGAGCCAAATCCCCGGGGCCTTATCGATCCTGAAGGGAGCTGTCCCTGACCGGGCTCGTGGGCTCGGACATATGGCGCCCACCTACTTTCGTAGGGAACCCGGGATCGAGCGCTCCGACGGCCGCCGCGGCTCCGCACTCTTTGCCGTTGCTGTTTCGTGATGGCCGGGCTTGTCCCGGCCATCGACGTCTTTAGGTTGGCGGCGCCGACGACGTGGATGCCCGAAACGAGGCCGGGTATGACGGGGGAGATGGCCGAGATTCAAGCTGATAAGGAGCGACTGCGTCGCGAGGCTACCGCGCGCCGCGACGCGCTGCCGCCTGAAGTTCGTCAAGCGGCCGCCGCAGC
>JASHRY010000097.1 GCA_030037105.1 Xanthobacteraceae bacterium | reverse complement strand
AAATTCTCGCGCGTGATATCGGCGTAGCGGCCGGTGAGCTGCGTGCGGTCGGAAAAGGCGATGGCGTGGACGAGGAAATCGAGCTTGCCCCAGGTCCGTTTCACCGCCGCAAAGACGGCATCGACCGAGGCGATGTCCTCGACATCGCAGGGCAGAACGAGATCGGCCTTGACCGATTCGGCGAGCGGCTTCACGCGCTTGCCGAGTGCCTCGCCCTGGTAGGTGAAAGCGAGCTTCGCCTCATGGGCGGCGAGCGTCCTTGCTATGCCCCAGGCGATCGAGTGATCGTTGGCGACCCCCATGATCAGGCCGCGCTTGCCATGCATGAGTCCCGGCATGCGTCACGCATCCAGTCGCTTGAACACGAGGCAGGCGTTGGTGCCGCCGAAGCCGAACGAATTGGACAGCACGCAGCCGAGGTTCACGCCGTCGCGGCGCTCGCGCACGATCGGCATGTCGGCAAAGGCCGGATCGAGGTTGTCGATATTGGCGCTTTCGCAGATGAAGCCATTATTCATCATGAGCAACGAATAGATCGCCTCGTGCACGCCGGTCGCCCCTTGCGAGTGCCCGGTGAGCGACTTTGTGGCGGAGATCGGCGGGCATTTGTCGCCGGAGCCGAACACGTCGCGGATCGCCTCGATCTCCTTGAGGTCGCCGATCGGCGTCGAGGTGGCGTGCGGATTGATGTAATCGACCGGAGCCCTCACGTCCTTGAGCGCCATGCGCATGCAGCGGACCGCGCCCTCGCCCGACGGCGCCACCATGTCGACGCCGTCCGAAGTGGCGCCGTAACCGGCGATTTCGGCGTAGACTTTGGCGCCGCGCGCCTTGGCGCGATCGAGCTCTTCGAGCACCAGTACGCCGGCGCCGGCGCTGATGACGAAGCCGTCGCGATCCGCGTCGTAGGCGCGCGAGGCCTTGGCCGGCGTGTCGTTGAACTTCGACGACAGCGCCCCCATGGCGTCAAACAGGACGGTCAGCGTCCAGTCGAGCTCTTCGCAGCCGCCGGCGAACATCGCGTCCTGCTTGCCGCTCTGAATGAGCTCGTAGGCGTTGCCGATGCAATGGTTGGAGGTGGCGCAGGCCGATGAGATCGAATAGCTCACGCCTTTGATCTTGAACCAGGTGGCCAGCGTCGCCGACGGCGAAGACGACATGCATTTGGGAACCGCGAACGGCCCGACGCGTTTCGGCCCCTTGCTGCGAGCGAGATCGGCGCTTTCGACCAGCGTGCGCGTCGATGGTCCGCCGGAGCCCATGACGATGCCGGTGCGCTCGTTGGAAATATCATTCGCTTCGAGCCCGGCATCGCGGATCGCCTGCTCCATGGCGACATGATTCCATGCGGCGCCGCCGCCGAGGAAACGCAGGGCGCGGCGGTCGACGGCTTCGCTCGGATCGAGCGTGGGCGCGCCGTGCACCTGGCAGCGAAAGCCCAGCTCGGCATATTTGTCGGCGCGCACGATGCCGGATCTCGCTTCGCGCAGCGCGGCGAGCACTTCCTGCGTGTTGTTGCCGATGGACGAGACGATGCCCATCCCGGTGACGACCACCCGCCTCATCTTCGCCTCGTCCGCCTTGCTCCGCCGAGTCTGATGGCGTCAGGCTCCGTTCGCCAGCGGCTCCGCGTTGCGGAACAGACCGACCTTGAGATCGAGCGCGCGATAGATCACGGAACCGTCGGCGGAGAGCCAGCCATCGGCGATGCCGAGCACGAGTTTCGAGCGCATCACCCGCTTGATGTCGATGCCGTACACGACCTTCTTCATGTTCGGCAGCACCTGCCCGGAGAGCTTGATTTCGCCCATGCCGAGCGCGCGTCCCTTGCCGGCGGAGCCGAGCCAGCCGAGGAAGAAACCGAGCAACTGCCACAACGCGTCGAGGCCGAGGCAGCCCGGCATCACCGGGTCACCCTTGAAATGGCACGGGAAAAACCAGAGATCGGGCTTGAGATCGAGCACCGCGCGCACCAGCCCCTTGCCGTATTCGCCGCCGACTTCCGCGATTTCGGAAATGCGATCGAACATGAGCATGGGCGGCAGCGGCAATTGCGGGCCTTCGGCGAAAAGCTCGCCTCGCCCGCAGGCAAGCAGGTCCTCGTATTCGAAATTGGAACGCCGCTCCTGCATCCTCCGTCTCCGCCGCGGCCGGCCGGTCGCGCGAATCCCTAACACATGGAAACTTGGCGGCAAAGCCGCAGCCTGCGCCCCGGCGCCGTGGCCGGGATGGCCCGGCGGCCCACTGCGGTGGGGGTTGCAGCAAGCGCAGGCTGGCGTATAATGATTTCAGTCGCAACGATCTGTGCCCGATCTGCCGGGGCCCGCAGGGTGTCGTCATGACCCAGTCCCGTCCTAACATTTCCGGCGCTGCCGCACCGGCCACCCAGCCGCACACGACGCCCGGCCGCGCCAATCTCACCGGCTGTCCGTGGCACGACGTCAAGGCGAAGCTGCGCGAGGTCGGGCTTCGCCCCACGCGGCAGCGCATGGCGCTCGGCTGGATTCTTTTCGCCAAAGGCGACCGCCACCTGACCGCGGAAATGCTCTACGAGGAAGCGACCCGTGCCAAGGTGCCGGTGTCGCTCGCCACGGTCTACAACACGCTGCACCAGTTCACCGATGTCGGCCTGTTGCGTCAGGTCGCCATCGATGGCGCGAAAACCTATTTCGACACCAACAATTCCGAGCACCACCACTTCTTCATCGAGGATCAGAACGATCTCATGGACATCCCTTCCTCCGACGTGGTCGTCGGCAAGACGGTGGTCCCGCCCGAGGGCTATGAGATCGCCCGCATCGACGTGGTGGTGCGGCTGCGGCGCAAGCGATAGGACAGCGTCGTGCCGGTCACGCGCGCATCGCGCACGAGCTGGAAATCCACAACCACAGAAATTGTCGGACTGGCGCCGGCGCAACCGCCGCTCATGATCGTAGTCTTGGATTGGATTCCGTGCCCGGTGCTTCGCGCCGCCGCAGAATGACGGATCACTCGATCTTCTCGTTGGGATAGACGCCCCAGAGCTTGTCCTGCTCGATCCAGCCGTCGAAACCGTTGCCGACGAGGCGGCACCAGGTTCCGGTGCAGCGCTTGACCGCTCCGACCACGCCCTGCTCCAATCGCGCGGTCACTGGGCTCTGGGCATCGGGCTTGGCATGCAACGGGGCGAGATCGGTCTTCGATTTCAGTTGCACCGCCGCGGTGCGCTTCCCCGACAGGAGCGAGTGATAGACCCAACCCTCCGATCCGTCGGAATCGCGGATGCGCCGCCAGTTCTCGAACTCGGCGGTGATTTCGACCGGCAAGCCGCCGTGGGTGTAGATCCAGGCGACGTCGTGATCCTTGTCCGGCCCGCGCCGCACGTTGACCCGGTCGGCCTTGAGGCTGACGAAGCGCGGAATCGGCAAACCGCTGGTCCCGGCATCATTGCCCGCTTGCGCTGCGGCGGCGCCAAGGATCAGCGCCAAGAGCGCCGCGATTGCGACCTGGGCTCGGGCAATCATCGACCCGTCACTTCGCCATGCCATGGCGCACGCCCTGAAGTACCCTTCGGCGAACCGTAATCGCGTCGGGAACCGGCGCGCTTTGTGTGAGCGCGGCCATCTGATAGAGAGAAATGATATGCCGCTTCCCGGGATCAGTGTCGGCGAGGGCGGTTAACGAGACCTGAACGGACGGATGCGGCAAAGGGGCCGGCGTCGTCGGCCGAGTTCAGGCGCAAGAGGGCAGGGAATGGCATCCGGCAAAAAGCCGCTGATCGTGGTCACCCGCAAGCTGCCGGACAGCGTCGAAACGCGCATGCGCGAATTGTTCGACGCGCGCCTCAATCTCGACGACAAGCCCATGAGCCAGGGCGAACTCGCCGAGGCGGTCAAGCTCGCCGATGTCCTGGTGCCGACCGTGACCGACAACATCGACCGGTCGGTGCTCAGCCATTCGGGCGAGCGATTGAAGCTGATCGCCAATTTCGGCAACGGCGTCGACAATATCGACGTGGCGACCGCCGTGCAGCGCGGCATCACCGTGACCAATACGCCCGGCGTGCTCACCGAGGACACCGCCGACATGACTATGGCGCTGATCCTCGCGGTGCCGCGGCGGTTGGCCGAAGGCGCCCAGGTGCTCACCGGCGAGCGCGATTGGACCGGTTGGAGCCCGACCTGGATGCTCGGCCATCGCATCTGGGGCAAACGGCTCGGCATCCTCGGCATGGGCCGCATCGGCCAGGCGGTCGCCCGCCGCGCCAAAGCCTTCGGGCTGCAGATCCACTATCACAACCGCCGCCACGTCGCACCGCGCATCGAGGAGGAATTGCACGCGACCTACTGGGAAAGCCTCGACCAGATGCTGGTGCGCATGGACATCATCTCGATCAATTGCCCGCACACGCCGGCGACCTATCATTTGCTCTCGGCCCGCCGACTGAAGCTTGTCCGTTCCGCGGCCTATATCGTCAATACCGCGCGCGGCGAGGTGATCGACGAGAATGCGCTGGCGCGCCTGATTGAAGCGGGCGAGATCGC
>JASHRY010000096.1 GCA_030037105.1 Xanthobacteraceae bacterium | reverse complement strand
AGCAGGTCTTTTGCCTTCTGAGGATTATACTCGAAGGCATGATAGTTCGGATCGAACGATAGCATACCAGGCGGATCGATACCGTTGTTCATCGGGTAGGCAGTATTGTGTAGCAAATCCGCGCAAAGCGCCTTACGATTGATGGCATAGTTCATTGCCTGACGAACCGCCCTGTTCTGAAACAGGGGTTTGTTCATGTTGTAGGCCCAGTACCAGTTGTGATGGCAGATGCCTTGCTCCCAGACGAAACCTTGCTGTTCCAGCAGATCTTTGGTGTCGGGAGCTGGCACGATGATCATGTCGAAGGAGCCGCCGCGCAAGCCAGCAACGCGCGCCGATACATCCGAAACCGGCTTGATCACGATTCGATCAAGGAACGGTCCGACTTTGGGATTGCCGCCCCAATAGTCCGGATTCTTCTCCATTACAACGCGATCGCCGATCACCCGCTCGACGAAGCGGAATGCCCCGGTCCCAGTAGGATGTAGCGCAATACCCTCGTTACCGTATTTCTTAAGTGCTGTCGGGCTGATCATCGCCACCATGCCTGGTCCGACATTGGCGAGGCGAAGCAGAAACGAGTTGAACGGTTCCTTTAGCGTTATCTTGACTGTGTGTGGGTCGACTACGTCGACGCTTTTGATGAAGAAGACGTCAGGAGCCCGGTAGGCTTTGGCGCGCGGATAGAAATTTGGCGCGGCTTCGTTCCAAATCCGATCGAAATTGAATTTGACTGCGTTTGCGTCAAACGGGGTGCCGTCGTGAAACTTGATGCCATCACGGAGGAAAAAAGTGTATTCGGTTCCATCCGGTGAAATCTTCCAAGAATGCGCCAGCGAACCGACGAGTTTTGGCGGGGCGGCCTTGTACCACGGCTGGGTCAAGTCGTGTTCGACCAGCTGGTCATACATCTGCAAGACTACGCGCGACGTGTGCCAGCCGCCGCACGCTTGGGGATCGAGAATGTCAGGTTCGGCTTCCATCGCGTAGACGATCGAGCCTCCCATGCGCGGCGTTCCAGATGCCGCGGCGTTTTTCGGCAGGCCGCCAGCGAGCGCGATCAACTCCGGAGAAATGTTGGCATATGCTGAGTTAAACAGTCCGCCCAGACTCAGTGCTCCCAGGCCAGCAGCTGTACCCTTAAGCAGTCGACGGCGGCTGATGTCGTTGTCGAATAAATTTGTCATGGCATACACCTCCCATTGCACCAGCGGCAGATGCTTTTTCTCGTTTGATTTAGTGCATCTTTCTTACAGCCCACCAGCTATCCGGTTCAGCGCAACGGCTTCAGCGGATACGGTCGCGGCAATTTGGCTTAGACAGCTTCGCTCCACAGAGGTAGGATACTTATCGCAGAAGTGGGACGACATCTTCCGGACCACGTCCGGAACTACTCCGCGTTACAAGATAACAGCCCCATGATGGAACGACGATGGTTGTCTTGAGCTATGATAACCTTCCCAGTCCGCGACCTTTATCCTAGGCGAGCCTACTGCTGTCGCTACTATTGCGACTAGTGCAAAAACTCGCAGGTCGGGTTGCATGAATGTAAAGAATTGGCCGCGAAGCGTGCCCTCTTCTTTGACAATCTGCCCCATCCGAACTCATTGTGCAGTCGCTTCGCAACACCTTTATACCGCCACCGTAGGTCGTGCCGAGTGACCTCATGTTCAACTGGAACGACTTGGTATTTTTTCTCGAACTGGCGCGTAAGGGCCGTCTGATGCCTGCCGCGCGCCGACTAAAAGTCGACCATACGACCGTAAGCCGTCGAGTTTCCGAGCTTGAAAAGGATCTTACAGTTAGGTTGTTCGAGCGCAAACCTGACGGATTTCTGCTGACCGATGACGGCCAAAAGCTGTTGGCGATTGCCGAGAAGATGGAGATGCTTGGCCTCTCGGTGATCGAAACAATCGGAACTGCCCCAAGCGAACTGTCCGGTCGCGTGCGGCTTGCTACAATGGAAGGCATCGCCGCCTATTATCTCGCGGAGAAGCTAAGCGATTTCAACACAATCTATCCAAACATTGTGGTCGAACTCGTAACCGAGCGGTACCTCATCAATCTCACCAAACGCGAGGCGGATGTATCGATTAGCTTTGTACCGCCGGTCGGCTCACGCCTCAATGTGCGCAAAGCCGGGAGCTTCAGACTCGGCTTGTTTGGTTCCACCGCCTACCTCGAATGCCACGGAATGCCGCACTCTACCGAAGACCTTTCGGGCCACGATTTTGTCGACTACATCCCGGATCTGGTGGCGATTTCCAAGGTGCACTGGCTGCTCGATGTAATCGAGCCGGAACACGTCGTGTTCCGCAGTTCCAGCATGGCTGCGCAACAGAATGCCATCGCGGCCGGACGCGGGCTCGGATTGCTACCGTACTTCTCCGCCAAGAGGGAACCGAAACTCGTGTCTGTTCTGGGGGATCGGGTCATCGTTGAACGGGAACTCTATATCTCCGTCCATGACGATATACAGTTCATGGGAAGAGTTCAGGCGCTAATGCGATTTTTGTTCAGTCTGTTCAAGCAAGATGCGCACTATCTTAATCAGCTTTGAAATTAGGATTTTTGCAGCACCGTTTGTAGGAATTCTCATGCCGGCTGGGTCGAGTGACGGCGTAAGCTCGTGACGGCGTAAGGTTCATAGAGATAGCCGACAGTAACGATACTGTGAGCCACCAAGGCCTCCGCTCGCGTCAGCGGGGCCTCCCTCAGCCGGGACCGATCACCAAACCATCACATCCGGCTGAGCATGTCGCATTTGCGCAAGTCGGTGCGCGAAGTTTTGGCGTTCGCCAAGGCGCTAAAGCGAGCATAACAATCAAGATCAGACCATTGCTTATCGAGGTACTTTCATGCCTAGATCATATCCGCGCTTTAAGGCCGCCGCTTGTCACGCGGCGTCGTTTTTTATCGATGCCGCAAAGACTGCCGACAAGGCCGGCGACATGATTGATGAGGCAGCACGCCACGGTGCTTCGCTCATTGCGTTTCCAGAATCCTTCATTCCTGGCTTCCCAATCTGGACCGCATTACAGGCACCAATTTTGTCACATGACTTTTTCGTGAGATTTGCCTCGCAATCGCTGCGTCTTGATGGACCGGAACTCGCGAAAGTGCGGATGGCGGCGCGCCGGCACCAGGTGATTGTCTCCATTGGCATTACCGAAGGTACGTGCGCGAGCGTCGGCTGCCTTTGGAATTCTAACATCCTGATCGGCTCTGATGGGTCGATCATTAATCACCATCGCAAGCTCGTTCCAACGTTCTATGAGAAGCTCGCTTGGGCGAACGGCGACGGGCGCGGTTTACGCGTGATCGAGACCGAGGTCGGGCGGCTTGGCATGCTGATTTGCGGCGAAAATACCAATCCGCTGGCACGCTTCGCCTTGATGGCACAAGGCGAGCAAGTGCACGTGTCCTCTTATCCGCCGATCTGGCCAACCAGGCCCGCAAGCGAGGCCGGAGGCTATAATTTACGTCATGCTATCGAAATCCGTGCTGCCAGCCATGCCTTCGAGGCCAAAGTTTTCAATGTGGTCGCTTCCGGGCATGTCGACGGAACATTGCGCGACGCGCTCGGACAACTCGATAAGACAGCGCTGGACACGCTGGAGAACTCACCACGCGCCGTAACTATGATTATGGATCCGACTGGCAAGGTAATTAGCGCAATCCTCGACGAGCATGAAGGCATCGCCTACGCCGAAGTGGACACCGCACGTTGCATAGAGCCAAAGCAATTCCACGATGTCGTCGGCTATTATAATCGATTCGACATATTTCGGCTGAATGTCGATCGAGCGCCGCATGAACCGGTCACTTTCATCGAAGAAACAGCCGGTTCTCCGTCAATGAGGCCTGGCAACAAGACGGCAGATCCCGAGGATGCCTCTAACCCGCAAGTTGCCACCGACAAGCCCGCGTGAATGAGTCACGTCCTCAGCCAAAACGGGAGTTTCCACGGCACTGCCGGGGAGGCGGCAGAAGTTTGACATATCAGGAAGCCCATCGGCGAAACTTCGAATCGTGAGCCGCCAGCACGCGACACGATGAACTCGTTGAGCGCGGTCTTGTGGAAGCGCTCACAGATACCGTTGATCTGCGGGCTCTTGGTGCGCGAGTGATCGAGGTCATCGACCGCAAGGTAAGCTCGTATTCGTGTCGTTCCCGGTTGCCGCGGAACTCGCTGCCGCGGTTGGTCAGCAGGCGCGGCAGCTTCCTCGTGCTGCTCCGACAACGGCGGCGCCCGCTCGTTGAGCGGGCCCGCCGCCGACATCGGCGTCTTGCGATCATACCGCTTGGCGAAAGCGACCTTACACCAATGACATTGAACAGTAATCCACGCCTCTCATCGTCCGCGAAGGCGAAGGCGGACGATCCGTCAACCGATGCGTTAGAGCAGGATGATTTATCTTCGAATCGTCATCCCGCTCTACGCTTTTGTATTGTCGCGCGTCCGGACGGAGAACCGGTTCCCACTTTTCCTGGACGCGCTCTATCCCTCCCCGATCTCGCGCAGAATTTCCGCGGTGTGCTCGCCGAGCCGTGGGGAGGGGCGGTCGCTCGCCATCGGCGCGCCGTCGAGCACGATCGGCGTGCGCACGCCGGGAATCTTGCCGCCCTTCGCTGCCGCACTTGGCGGTTCGATCCGCATGCCGCGGTGGATCACCTGCGGGTCGGAGAAGACCTGGGCGAGATCGTTGATCGGCCCGGCGGGAACGCCGACGGCTTCGAGTTTTTGCAGGAGTTCGGCGCGCGTCATGCGCGCCGTCAGCGCGCAGATGCGCTCGACCAGTTCGGCGCGGTGCGCGAGCCGCGCGGCATTGTCGTGATAAGCCGGCTCCTTGGCGAGCGCGGGCGCGCCCAGAACGCCGCACAGCTTGGCGAATTGATTGTCGTTGGCGCTGGCGATGATGATGTGGCCGTCGGCGACCGGAAAAACCTGGTAGGGCGTGATGTTCGGATGCGCATTGCCCATGCGGTGCGGGACCTTGCCGGAAACGAGATAATTGAGCGCCTGGTTGGCGAGCACGCCGACGGTCGAATCGACGAGCGCGGCATCGACATGGCCGCCGCGGCCGGTCTTCTCCCGCCGCGCCAGGGCCGCGAGGATGCCGACCACCGCATAGACGCCGGTGAAAAGATCGGAGACCGGCACGCCGGCGCGCAGCGGCTCGCCGTCGGGCTGGCCGGTGAGGTCCATGAAGCCGCCCATGCCCTGGGCCATGAGATCGTAGCCTGCTCGCGCGGCATAGGGGCCGGTCTGGCCGAAACCGGTCACCGAGCAATAGACGAGCCGCGGATTGTCGCGGGCGAGGCTCTGGTAATCGAGGCCGAACTTGGCGAGGCCGCCGACCTTGAAATTCTCCAGCACGACGTCGGCGCGGGCCGCGAGCTTCCGGGCAATGCGCCGCCCCTCCTCGCTGTCGAAGTCGAGCGCGATCGAGCGCTTGCCGCGGTTGGCGCCGTGAAAATAGGCGGCGCCGAGATGGCCGCCGTCGGCGGCCGGCACGAAGGGCGGCCCCCAGCAGCGGGTATCGTCGCCGGCGCCCTTGCGCTCGACCTTGACCACGTCGGCGCCAAGATCAGCGAGGATTTGGCCGGCCCACGGGCCCGCCAGGATGCGGGCGAGCTCCAGCACGCGCAGACCGGCCAATGGACCCGGCATGGACTAAAATCCTTTATGCAATGCGCCGCCGCCGCGGCTGCCACCCCGGCGTTAACTGACAAAGCGGCGCCAATTTGTCTACCGGTCTTGCATTCGCCAGCTTGTCATCGCCGTCGGAGATCATTAGCTCATTTGTGCTAGCGGGTGAGCGGATTGGATGGTCGCAGTGAACACGTCGTTCTTCAGCGAGATGTTGCAGAGCATTGCCGAGCGCGGCCGCGCATTGATCCTGCGCGAGCGCCGCGCGCCGGCCGGCCAGCGCTCGACCGATCTCGTCGAGCTTTGCGAGGCGCTGCTGTCGGGCCGCGGCGAGGCGTCCGGCGTTGCCCTCGCCAATGAGGTTCTCGCCGGCTATGCGGACTTGACGATCGGGCCGCGCATCGCCTTCTTCGAGGCGCTGGCGACCACCTTCGGCCACGATCGCGCGCGCATCGATGCCGCGATCGCGGCTTGGCGGCAATCGCCGTCCGACCGGAGCGCGGCGGAGCTGCATCGCGCCAGCGAGCCGCGGCGGCTGGAACTGTTCCGCCGGCTCAATCTCGCCCCCGGCGGCACCGCCGCGCTGGTGCGCATGCGCGAGCAGCTCCTCGCTGCCATGGATCACCGCAACGATCTCGGCGTCGTCGACAACGACTTCGTCCATCTGTTCTCGTCCTGGTTCAACCGCGGCTTCCTGGTGCTGCGTCGCATCGATTGGTCGACGCCGGCTCTGATCCTGGAAAAGATCATCCGCTACGAAGCGGTGCACCAGATTCGCGATTGGAACGATCTGCGCCGGCGCATCGACCTGCCCGACCGCCGCTGCTATGCCTTCTTCCATCCGCGGCTGGTCGACGATCCGTTGATCTTCGTCGAAGTGGCGCTCACCCGCGGCATCCCGACGGCGATCGCGCCGATCCTGTCCGACAAGCGCGAAGTGGTCGAGCCGGAGCGCGCGACCACGGCGGTGTTCTATTCGATCACCAATTGTCAGCGCGGTCTCGTCGGCGTGTCCTTCGGTCATTTCCTCATCAAGCAGGTGGTGGAAGAGGTCTCGCGCGAGATGCCGCGCATCAGTTCCTTCGTCACTCTCTCGCCGGCGCCGAATTTTGCCGAATGGCTCGACGAGGAGCGCGCGAACGGAGCCTCGCTTGCGCTCGATGCGGATGACCGCGCCGCGCTCGGCGCGCTCGACCGCGCGCAGTGGTGGCTCAAGCCGGAGCTGATCGAAACGATCCGCGAGCCGCTGTTGCGGGCCGCGGCCTGGTATTTTCTGCGCGTGCGCAACGATCGGGGATGGCCGCTCGACGCCGTCGCGCGGTTCCATCTCGGCAATGGCGCGCGGCTCGAACGGCTCGATTGGCCCGCCGACACCTCCGAGCGGGCGCTGCAACAATCGCACGGCCTCATGGTCAATTACCTCTACGATCTCGATTACATCGAGCAGAACCACGAGACCTATGCGCAGCAACGCGCCGTCGTCGCTGCCGGCGCCGTGAGCCGGCTCGTGCGCGTTCCCACCCGCGAGGTCGTGCCGGTCGCGAGCTGATTGCCGTCATCCGGCGCGGCGCGCGCAACGCGGCCTTGCCGGATGGGCGAAGGTCGCGGCGGTCGCCCTTCGCGGCTCACGCCGCCGGGCGCCGCGGAGTGACGGAACGTGGCTCATCATATGGCGGCGGGTTTCTCCTATGCCCAATTTGCTCGGCGTCTTGGAAACGGTGCTCTATGTCGAGGCCTTTGAGCGCGCCTGCCCGTTCTACGAGCAGGCGCTCGGGCTCAACAGCATCTATCGCGATCAGCGGCTATGCGCCTATGACGTCGGCGGCCGCGGCGTCCTCCTTCTATTCCTGCGCGGTCACTCGCTCGAGACGGTGCATCTCCCCGGCGGCACGATCCCGCCGCACGACGGCAACGGGCCGGCGCACATCGCCTTCTCGATCGCGGCGGACGAGCTGGCGCTGTGGGAGGAGCGTTTGTTGCAAGCGCGCGTCGCCATCGAAGGCCGCACCACATGGCCGCGCGGCGGCGTGAGCATCTATTTCCGCGATCCCGACGGACATCTCATCGAACTGGCCACGCCCGGCCTGTGGCCGGGGTATTAGAGCATGATCCGGAAAAAGCCCGCCCCGGACTTGATCGGGGGTGGGAACCGGTGACATCGGTCACGGGATCGGATACGGAGACGAACCCGCTCGCAGGGACGTGTTCTCGAGGCACACCTGAACGCGGAGCGGGTGCGGTGCCCGCGCGCGGCCTTGCCCGCCGCCCCCGGGCGGCTCCGGGTCACCGACCAGCCGGCACTATGACCGGTCCCCGAGGAGCTCGGTAGTAGCCCAGATGAGCGAAGCGAAATCCGGGATTTCGCGTCAGCCGGATCGCTTCTCCCCGCATGTCGCTGCGTTCATGCGGGCTACTGGCTACCGGCTGGGAGGTCGCCATCCGCGCGCGAGCGAAGGATCGCGGGTGAAGGGGTCCCGCAAGTCTGTGACTGCGCGGGGCAGCGTGTTGCTCGAAAAACTTATATGCATATTAGAAATGCTTATGATTTTCCATAAACCGGCACCACGGCGCCGCGAGTGACACGGTTCTCCGGCGAGGCGAGGAACAGGATGGTCGCGGCGACCTCCTCGACCTTGGGCCAGAGAGCGTAATCGGCTTTGGGCATGGCATGGCGATTGGCCGGCGTGTCCATGATCGAAGGAGCGACCGCATTGACCAGGATGCCGTCCTTGGCGACCTCTTCGGCGAGCGCGACGCTGAGCGCGGCGACTGCCGCTTTGCTGGCGGTATAGGCGACCATGCCGGCGCCGCTTCGCCATTCGAGCGCCGCGCGGGCGGCGACATTGACGATGCGGCCGCCTTTACCGGCGCCGCCGATCATGGCGTTGACTGCGGCGCGGCAGCACAGGGCGCAGCTCACGACATTCATATCGAGCTGCCGGCGCAGCGTCGCCAGGCTCGTTTCGCGCAGCGCCGCCGCGGCAAAGCCGCCGGCAATGTGGATCGACGCCCACAATGGCGCGATTCCTTGGTAGAGTCGCCCGACGGCAGTCTCGTCGGCAAGACTGCCGGTGACGGCGAGCTTGACCCGCTCGTGGCCGCGCAGGCGAAAGCGCTCAGCCTCCGCTTCGTCGAGGCAGGGGACGTGGCATAGCGCGCCGGCGGCGAGGAGCGCGTCCACGACGGCGGTGCCGAGTGTGCCGGCTCCGCCGGTGATCACAACGCGGCGATCATGGAAATCCATGGCGCGGGCCTCCGGCGACATCATCGCCGATCCGGGAGCGGAAGCAAGGCGGGCCCGCGGCGGCGGAGCCGACGGGATTTGATATCCTGCAACGAAGGGAGAATCAGTGGCCGACTTCGATCTCGCCATCATCGGCGGCGGCATCAATGGCGCGGGCATCGCCCGCGATGCCGCCGGGCGCGGCCTCAAGGTCGTGCTCGTCGAGCAGAACGACCTCGCTTCCGGCGCATCGTCGGCGTCCTCGAAGCTTATCCATGGCGGGCTGCGCTATTTGGAGCATGGCGCCTTGCGGCTCGTGCGCGCGTCGCTGCGGGAACGCGAGGTGCTGTTGCGGGCGGCGCCGCACCTGATCCGGCCGCTGCGTTTCGTGTTGCCGCTCGAGGCCGCGCGGCGCTCGCCGGTGCTGGTGCGGCTCGGCCTCCTCCTCTACGATTGGATCGGCCGCCGCCAGATACTGCCGCCGACGCGCGCGCTCGATCTCATCAGCGACGAGGCCGGGCAGCCGCTGCGGCCCCATTACCAACACGCCTACGAATATTCCGACTGTTGTGCCGACGACGCACGGCTCGTCGTGCTCAACGCGGTCGACGCCGCCGAGCGCGGCGCTACGATCCGCACCCGCACGCGTTGCGTGCGCGGCGAACGCGCCGCGGTCTGGCGGCTCATCCTCAACGCGCGCGGCCAGCGCGACGTGGTGACCGCGCGGGTCCTGGTCAACGCCGCCGGCCCCTGGGCGGAAACGGTGCTCGAGTCGGTGTTGCGGCAGCCGCCGCGGCGGCGCTTGCGGCTCGACAAGGGCAGCCACGTCGTCGTGCGCCGCTTTTACGACCACGAGCGCGCCTATGTCCTGCAGGC
>JASHRY010000095.1 GCA_030037105.1 Xanthobacteraceae bacterium | reverse complement strand
AAGCCAAGCTCACCGACATGATCGACAAGCGCGTCGCCTATGTCCTGGGAAAGCAACGCGAAGCCGGCGTCGACGTCGCCAATGACGGCGAGCAGGGCCGCGTCGGCTTTCAGACCTACGTGCCGCAGCGCATGTCCGGGTTCGGCGGCGAGTCGAAGCGGCCCTATGGCCAGGATTGGGTCCAGTTTCCGCTCTATTACAAAATGTTCGCGTCACGTCTTCCCAAGACCGGGAAGGTGTTCGGCTGCCCCGAGTGCGTCGGCGAGCTTAAATACCAGGACAAGGACGCCATCAAAACGGAGATATCCCGTTTCAAGCGCCTCGCGGCCGCGGTCAAGCCGCCGTTCCCCGAACTGTTCTTCGCCGAGCCGTCGCCGGGGATCATCGCCACGACGATGCTCAATGCGCACTATAAATCCTACGAGGCTTATCTCGACGCGATCGCCCGCGAGATGCACTACGAATACAAGGCCGTGGCGGATGCGGGATTTGTGCTGCAGCTCGACTCGCCCGACCTGGCGATGGAGCGCGTGCTGCTCTACCAGGACAAATCCGATACGGAATTCGTCAAGATCATCGAGCAGCACATCGCCGCCCTCAACAAGGCGATTACCGGCATTCCGCGCGACCGCGTGCGCCTGCACGTCTGCTGGGGCAACTGGGAAGGACCGCACATCTTTGACATCGGCCTCGAGCCGCTGCTGCTGGCGCTCTATCAGGCCAATGTCGGCGCGATCTCGATCGAGTTCGCCAACGCCCGCCGGCAGCACGAATACGCGGCGCTGAAGAAGCACAAGTTCCCCAGCGACAAGATCCTGATTCCGGGCGTCATCGACTCGAAGAGCAACGTCGTCGAGCATCCCGAGGTGGTGGCGCAGCGCATCGAGACCGCGGTGGCCGCCGTCGGCGACCGCGAGCGCGTCATTGCCGGCGTCGATTGCGGCTTCGGCACGTTCGCCGGCTGGGAATGGGTCGCGGAGGACGTGGTGTGGCTCAAGCTCAAGACGCTGCGCGAAGGCGCCGACATCGCGACCAAGCGGCTGTGGGGCAGGAAGGCGGCCTGACGCTCCGATTCCCGAAGTTCGGTTGCCGCCTCGCGCAGGCGCTGCGCGGGGCGGTTGCTTTTGAGATTACGCGGTCTTGAGCGGAATGCGGAACAGCCGCGCCGCGGTCGCGCAACAGATGCAGTGTTTCTCCTGCGCAGTCAGCGAAGCTTGCTCGATGACTTTCATCGGCTCGGGATCGCCGATCGGAAAAGGATGGTCGCTGCCGAGCATGACCTTCTCGGCGCCGGCGACATCGCAAAGAAACCGCAATGCGCGCGCTTCAAACAGGACGCTGTCGAAATAGAGCCGCCGGAAACCGGCGGCCGGCTCGGCGTAGTCGGCGTGCAGCGCGCGATTGCGGTTGAGGCGGCCGAGCACATAGGGCAGCGCCGCCCCGCCATGCGCGACGACCAGATTGACGCCGCCGTAGCGCGCGAGGTGCCCGGAATAGAGAAGCCGCGCCACCGCGTGCGTCGTGTCGGTGATGCGGCCGACGGCGTTGACGAGATCGTAGGCGTCGAGCCGGTCGTCGCCGCAGGCGAACATCGGGTGCAAGAACAGCGTTGCCTTGCGCGCGGACGCAAGCTCCCACAACGGATCGAGATCGGGATCGTCGAGCGCGCCGCCGACGCCTTTCGGCTGCGTGCCCACCATGGCGCCGTGGAAGCCGGCGTCGAGCGCTTCCTCGAGGACGCGCGCGGCGAGCCTCCCGCTCTGCAGCGGCACGGTCGCAAGCGGCGCAAACGCAGTGAGATCTTTGACCCCGGCGCGCATGTGCCCGTTGAGGTAGCGCGACCAATCGGCCCCCTCCTCCGCCGGCAGCTCATAGGCGAACATGTCGAGCCAGCCGCCCACCACTTGCCGGTCGATCCTTTGCTCGGCGAGCCATGTCCGGCGCGCCGCAAGATCGGAAAGGCGGCCGGCCACGGGCCGTGTCGGCTTGCCGCCGCTGAAGGCGAGACGGAGGCCGCCGTTCTCCTGCGTCGTCCGCACCGAAGGAAACAGCCGCCTCTGCCCTTTAAGATCGTCGAGCAGCGACTGCGGTACGTAATGGGCGTGAATATCGATGATCATGTCATGCCGGCTGTTCTGCCGCGTCGCCGGCGAGCACGCGGCGGATGCGGCCGCGCACCGCCTCGCGTTCGGTCTCGCTCATATCGACGCCGATTGTCGCTTCATAGGCAATGTGCGCGGGGCGCCCAAGGACCATGAGCCGTTCGCCGAGCGAGAGCGCCTCGTCGATCGAGTGAGTGATGAAAATAGATGTGGCGCCGGTCTGCCGCAAGAGTGCGCGAAACTCATCGCGCAGCGCGTTGCCGGTGTGCTCGTCAAGCGCGCTGAACGGCTCGTCGCACAACAGGATGTCGGGCTCGCCGGCAAACGCCCGCGCGATCGAGACGCGCTGGCGCATGCCGCCGGAGAGCGCATGGGGATAGTTGTTCTCGTGGCCGGAAAGGCCGAGCCGCTGCAGCCACGACGCCGCGATTTCCAGGCGTTTTTGCCGCGGCACTTTGTTGAGTTCAAGCCCGAGCGCCACGTTCTCGATCGCCGTGCGCCACGGCATCAGGCGATCGTTTTGAAAGACGATGCCGATCTTGCCGCGGTAGCGCGTGAAATCGGCATAGGGATCGTGACCTTGCACCCGGACGCGGCCGCGCGACGGGCGGATCAGGCCGGAGATCAGATTGAGGGTGGTCGACTTGCCGCAGCCGGTTTTGCCCAAGATCGCCACCAGCTCGCCGCGTCCGATCGCGAAGCTCAAGTCGTAAATCGCTTCGAATTCGCCGCCGCCACGCCCGAACGTCTTGCTCACTTGCTCGAACAGGATTTCGGGGTCGGCGGTCACAGCGCTTGCTCGGCGACGGCGCGATAGCGCAAGGCACGCGACTCGATCAACGTGATCAGGCCCTGTACGACCAGGACGAAAATCACCAGCACGAGCGTCCAGGCGACAGCGCCCGCCATGTCGAATAGCTGTTGCTGCTGCAAAAGTTCATAACCCACGCCGCCGGTCGCGCCAACAAGCTCGGCGACCACGACCACGCGTGCGGCGTTGCCGAGGTTGACCTTCCACGCGGTAAGGATGCCGGGCAGCACCGTCGGCCATATCAAGGCGCGCAACAAATCGAGCCGTGATGGACGAAACGACAGCGTCATCTCGAACAGATCCTTGGACATGGCGCGATAAGCGTCGAGCACCTGAAAGGTGAAGGCCGGCAACGTCGTCATGACCATGATGAAGAAGATGCGGAACTCGATGCCGCGAAACCAGATGATGGCGACCACCACCCATGACAAAGCCGGGATGCCCTGGTTGAAGTTCAGCAGCGGATAAGCGTAACGCTCGAATGCCGTCGAACGCGCCATGGGCATGGCGAGAAGAGTGCCGAGCACGAAAGCGCCGGCCAGCCCGGCGAGAATGCGGGCGCTGGTGGCGAGCGCATCGGCGAGCGAACTCCAGGAGATGAAGATCGCCAACAGCCGCGCGGCGATCTCGGGGATCGACGGAAACAGGAAATGCGGAACGAAAAGCGAAGCTATCTGCCAAATCGCCGCGAGCCCGGCGAGGGCAACGACAGCTTCGAGGCGAAGACCGCGAAAACGCCGTGTCGCGCCCGATCCGTCGCCCGGCGCCATCACTCCAGCTCGCCGGTGTAGATCGAAGAAGCAGGCGGTGTTTCCGGCAGCAGGCCGACTTCACGTCCCGCGCGATAAGTCGCCTCGATCTCCTTCTTGATCTTTCCCGCCGGCGCGAGATTCAAACCCAGCCGCGCGCCGTTGCGGATCATGGCGACGATCGCCGCGCGTTCGGCGTCGTCCTTTACCGCGGCTATCAAGGGCGCCGCCGCGGCCGGATTGGCCATCACCCACGCGGCCGCCTGCTGGTAGGCCCGGTAAAGACCGGGAATGAGATCACGATGCTTGTCGATCCACTCCTGATGCGCGGCGACGCCCAGATAGGGAATCACGCTGCCGCCGGCGAAGGCGCGCCACACCTTGGCGATGTTGAGATCGATGGTGCGGATCGACGGCCGCTCGGCGGTAACCAAGCTGTAAGCCGGCTCCCACATTTGCACCGCATCGGCGCGATCGGCGAGCGCGTAGCCGACAAGGCCGGGCGTCGCCGTGTTGAGCACTTGGAAGGAATTCGGATCGACGCCCTGCTGTTTCGCAAACCAGGCAAACATCGCGTAATTCGTGGTCCCCTTGGCGGCGGCAAGTTCCTTGCCCTTGAGATCGGCCAGCGTTTTGATGTTCGGCCGGTTGGTCACCACGGCGCCCCAGTAATCGAATAGATTGAACAAATAACTTATCTTGATGCCGCGGGTGGTGCCGAGACCGACAATGAGAACCGAGGCGCTGCCGCCGACCTCGAACTCGCCGGAATTGAACTGCGCCGCATAAGCATCCGGCGGCCGCTCGACGAACGTGATGTCGATGCCGTTGGCGAGGTCGAATTTCTGCTGCTTGATGACCGACGGGAACACCGAGCCGAGCGAAGGCGGATTGAACACCACGATGGTGATCGGCGCGGGATCGGCCGCGAGTGCCGGCGATCCCAGAAGGGCGACAATAGCCGCCGCGATTGCCAGTATCCTCATTTGCATTGCCCCGCGGCCCTGCGCTACTGCCGTGACCGGCGACGCGCCGCCTTACAAACGGTCTGGCATGGTGCTAAATTTGTTTTTATTATTCAAGGTGCAAAGGAGAAAAGAGGTCGAATTGTCTCAGCAGCGAGACGTTGCCTGTTATCTCGTTTGGCGCGCCCGGCCGACGGCGCGGCGGGTCGAGCGCGCGAATTTTCCAGTGCAATGCCGCAAATGAGTTCGCAACTTGCCGCCGAGGGCAACGCCGCGACGAGCGGCGGAATTGGCGCGCCGGTCCGCCGGCGCGAAGATTTGCGTCTGGTGCGCGGAGCCGGCCGCTACACGGCCGATGAAAACCTGCCGGGCCAAGCCTACGCCGTAATGGTGCGCTCGCCGCACGCTCACGCGGCCATTCGCGCCATCGCCAAGGACGAAGCGCTGGCAACATCGGGCGTGCTCGCGGTGTTGACCGGCGCAGACCTGATGGCCGACGGGTTACGGCCTATTCCTCATAAACCCTGGTCGCCGCATCCGGCGGAGATCAAGCTTCATAACAGCGACGGCACTCCGCCGTTCGAGGCGCCGCACTTCCCGCTGCCGAGCGACAAGGCGCGTTTCGTCGGCGAAACGGTCGCCATGGTCGTTGCCGAGACGATCAACGCCGCCAAAGACGGCGCCGAGCGCGTCAAGGTCGATTACGAGATTCTGCCCGCGGTCGTCGAGACGGTCGCGGCGGCGCGACAAGATGCGCCGCGTGTTCACGACGCTGCGCGGTCGAATGTTTGCGTTGACGCCGAGCTCGGCGACGCGGCGGCGACCGCCGCCGCCTTCGCGCGCGCCGCCCACGTGGCGAGGTTCGAGACCTGGGTGCAGCGCGTGACCGGCGCGCCGATGGAGCCGCGTGCCGTGCTCGCGGACTTTGACGCCAATACCGGACGTTACACGGTTTATGCCGGCAACGGCGGCGCCGTGCGCCTGAAACAGGATCTAGCCGCCGTCCTCGGCGTTCCGCCCGAGAAAGTTCGCGTGCTCATGCAGGACGTCGGCGGCAATTTCGGCACGCGCGGAATGATCTATGCCGAATATGCGTTGGTGGCCTGGGCCGCGCGTCGCCTCGGCCGCCCGGTCAAATGGATTTGCGAACGCCACGAATCGTTCGTCAGCGACTACCAGGCGCGCGATCTTGCGGTCGAGGCGGAGCTTGCGCTCGACGATAAGGGCCGATTTCTGGCGATGCGCGGCTCGAACGTCGGCAATCTCGGCGCTCACACCACCAATTTCGCCATGGTGCAGAAAGGCGTGCAGATGATGTCGAGCATCTACCGGATGCCGGCGGCGCATTTTCGCGCCCGCGCGACGCTCAGCAATACCTCGCCGACCCGACCCTATCGCAGCGCCGGCCGGCCCGAAGTCATTTTCGTCATGGAACGGCTCATCGACCTTGCCGCGCGCGATTTCGGCTTCGATCGCGTGGACATCCGGCGACGCAACCTCGTGACCGAAAAGGAAATGCCGTACAAAAATCCGTTCGGCATGGAATATGACAACGGCGACTATGTCGGCGGAATGGACATGGCGCTGAAACTCGGCGACTGGGAGGGATTTCCTCAACGCCGGGCCGAGGCTAGGAAGCGCGGAAAATATCGCGGCATCGGCGTCGGCAATTACGTCGATATCTCGACCGGCGTGCCGCGCGAGAAGGCGGAGATCACCGTCAAGCCGGAAGGGATCGTCGAGTTGGTCATTGGCATCGTGTCGCAAGGTCAAGGTCACGAGACGAGCTTTGCGCAGCTTATCACCGAATGGCTGGGCGTGCCGATCGAAACGGTGCGATTCATCGCCGGCGACACCGAACGTGTATCGGTGGGCGGCGGCGCCCATTCCGGCCGCGGGATGCGGCTCGGCAGCATCGTCATCAAGAAATCATCCGACGACATCATCGAGAAAGGCGCGCGTATCGCCGAGCACCTGCTGGAAACCGCGGCGGCCGACATCGAATTCAAGAACGGCCACTTTGCGGTCAAGGGCACCAATCATTCCGTCGGCCTGTTCGATGTGGCGCGCGCCGCTTTGGAGCGCACCGACTTGCCGCAGGATTTGCAAGGCCCCCTCGCCGCGTCCTGCGACGAAACCGTCACGCTCGCGAGCTTTCCTTATGGCTGTCACGTCTGCGAAGTCGAGGTCGACCCCGAGACCGGAGCGACCAAAATCGTCGGCTACGCCGCCGTCGATGACGTCGGGCGCGCGGTTAACCCGCTCATCATCCACGGCCAAGTGCACGGCGGCATCGCCCAGGGCGTGGGCCAAGCCCTGCTCGAACACTGCTATTATGATCCCGACAGCGGTCAGTTGCTCGCCGGCTCTTTCATGGACTACGCCATGCCGCGGGCAACGGACGTGCCGTTCTATGCAACCAAGATCAGTGAGGTTCCCTCGACCACGCATCCGCTCGGCATCCGCCCGGCCGGCGAGGGCGGCACGGTGCCGGCGCTTGCCGTGATCGTGAACGCGATTGTTGATGCGCTGGCGGAATTCGGCGTGCGCCATATCGAAATGCCGGTCACGCCGGAGCGCGTCTGGCGGGCGATCAACGGCCGCGCGGGCGCGCAACCGTGAACGGGAAATCGGCGAGTGCCCAGCCGACCTTATCCAAGCCGCGCGCGCCGCGCGCCTGGCAGCGGATGCTGTCGGGCCGGCGGCTCGATCTGCTCGATCCCTCCGCGCTCGACGTCGAGATCGAGGATATCGCGCACGGGCTCGCACGCGTGGCGCGCTGGAACGGACAGACCCAGGGCGCGCACATCTATTCCGTCGCCCAGCACTCGCTTCTGGTCGAGGCCCTGGCGCGGACGCATGTGCCGCGGCTCGATCGCAGCCGGCGCCTGGCGGTCTTGCTGCATGACGCACCCGAATACGTGATCGGCGACATGATTTCCCCGTTCAAGGCGGTGATCGGCGACGCCTACAAGGCCGTGGAGCGGCGGCTCCTTACAGCCGTCCATCTCCGCTTCGGACTCCCCGCAAAGACCGCGCCGGAACTTGAGGCGCTGATCAAAACGGCCGACCGCGAAGCGGCCTATCTCGAAGCGACCCGTCTCGCCGGCTTCGATGCCGCGGAGGCGCGACGGTTCTTCGGCCGCCCGCCGGCCTTTAATGCCGCCATCGAGCGCGATTACCTCAAATCCTGGCCCGCCGAGACTGCGCAGGCGCGTTATCTCGAACGGTTCAAAAAACTAGCCGGCCCGTAGCCGGCCCGAAGACGTCACACTTGCGCCGCCGACGCATACCTATATGAGACCGATCGAGAGTAATTCTTGCCTTCCATGATCCACGTCTGCTCGCTAGCGCGCCTGCACGAAACTGTCGTAGCCACCGGCGCGCGTCACGTCATCTCCTTGCTCGGCGACGAAGCCGGCATAAAGCTGCCCGCCGGCATCGCGCCGGAGAACCATCTCCGGCTGCGACTCCACGACATTTCCTCGCCGCTCGACGGCTACATCATGCCGGACGAAGAGCATATCGCCAATCTTTTGGATTTCGTGCGCGGCTGGAACCGCCGCGCGCCCCTGGTGGTGCACTGCTACGCGGGCATCAGCCGCTCGACCGCGTGCGCCTTCGCCAGCGTCTGCGCGCTCAACCCGCAGCGCGACGAGGGCAATATCGCGCAGGCATTGCGGCGCGCTTCGCCGACGGCAACGCCGAATATCCGCATCGTATCGCTTGCCGACCGGCTGCTCGGCCGCGACGGCCGCATGATCGCCGCGATCGAAACCATCGGCCGCGGAATCATGGCGTCCGAGGGTACTCCGTTCCGGCTCGACCTGGAGTAAGCGGCCGATTTGTCATTCCGGATCGCCGCACAGCGGCGAGTCCGGAATCCATAGTCACGGATCGTGGTTATAGATTCCGGGCTCCTCGCTTCTCTCGGCCCCGGAATGACGAATCAAGAATTAATCGGCAGCGTTCCGTATCAGCAGTCGCAATCATTCGCCCGGCGATCTCGCCGTGGCGACAGTCGTGGCCGACCCCGGCCCAACCCTGCGTCTCACCAGGTGGGCGCGCGGGTTACGCTGATGGAAATCGCAATAGGCGAAGCCCAAGCCCGCGATCGAACCGCGGAAACTTCGGTAGCCGATCCTCTGCACCCTGAAGCACGGCTCGATCGGCAAGCCCTTGAGGTGCGCGCACACGGCCGTGCCCTCCACCCTGAGCGTGCCCGGCGGCAAGGCGGCGAAGCGCACCTCGCCGCGACCGCCCGGTTGGATGGTGCCGACAACGGAGCCGTCGGAGAAAATACGGCCCATGCCCGCCGTGCCGTCGAAGCAGGTATAGGCGAACAGCTTGCCGACAACGAAGGCGCGGGCCTGAGCCGGTGCGAGCTCTTCGGCGACGGCCGCCGACGCTCCCGCAACACAAGCGCACACGATGGCGATACGAAGCAACATTGGCGACCCCGCTTTCGATACCCCGCCGAAATTAACAAAACTTCTTAACCGCCCCCTTACCATAGCCGCCTCGCATGATATCGGAATTTCCAGCAAAATTGTGAACCATTTACCCGATCTTTACCACAATCCGCCCGCGCACCGCAGCCGCGACGACGTGCGTTCCGGCCTCGATCACATCGGCAAGCCCGATTTCCGTGGTCATGGCCGCGATCTTGGTGCGGTCGAGGTCGGTCGCGAGCCGACGCCAGGCCTCTTGGCGCAATGCCGGCGGACACATGACCGAATCGATCCCGATGAGCGAGATGCCGCGCAGGATGAAGGGCGCGACGCTGGTCGGCAAGTCCATTCCGCCGGCGAGTCCGCAGGCGGCGATCGCTCCGCCATAGCGCGTCATCGACAGCACATTGGCGAGTGTCGTTGAGCCCACGGCATCGATGCCTCCGGCCCAGCGCTCCTTGCCGAGCGGACGCACGGGGCCGGTCAATTCCTTGCGCTCGATCACCTCGGCGGCGCCGAGCCCCTTGAGGTAGGCGGCTTCCGCCGGCCGGCCGGTCGAGGCGATGACCGCGTAGCCGAGCTTGGCGAGGAGCGCGACCGCGACCGAGCCGACGCCGCCGGCGGCGCCGGTGACGATGATCGGGCCGCGCGGCGGCGCGATGCCGGCGCGCTCCAGCGCCATCACCGACAGCATGGCGGTATAACCGGCAGTGCCGATCGCCATGGCTTCGCGCGCGCTCATCGTTGCCGGCAGCCGCACCAGCCAATCGCCCTTGACCCGCGCCTTTTGCGCATAGCCGCCGAGATGGGTCTCGCCCAAGCCCCAGCCGTTGAGGACGACCTTGTCGCCCGCTTTCCAGCCGGGATGCGCGGACGATTCGACCGTGCCGGCCAAATCGATGCCCGCGATCATCGGGAAGCGACGCACCACCGGCGCCTTGCCGGTGAGCGCGAGTCCGTCCTTGTAATTCAGCGTCGACCATTCGACGCGGACGGTGACGTCGCCCTCCATCAGATTCCGCTCGTCGAAATCGACGAGCCCGATCGTCTGTCCGACTTGCGTCTTGTCGATGACGATCGCCTTGAATGTCGCCATGGCGGCCTCCCGATCAGGCCGGCAGCGCCGCGACCCGTGGAACCGGCTTCTCCACGATCGGCACGTTGATGAGCGACGAAAGAAGACCGAAAAGGATCGCCAGCCACCAGACCGCATTATACGAGCCGGTGCGGTCGAAGACGACGCCGCCGAGCCAGACACCGAGGAAGCCGCCGACCTGGTGGCTGAAGAAGGCGACGCCCAACAGCGTCGCCAGCCATCGCGTGCCGAACAGGAGCGCGATGATGCCGTTGGTAGGCGGTACGGTCGACAGCCACATCAAGCCCATGGTCGCGCCGAACATCAGGCAGGTGAAAGGCGTGGTCGGAAACCAGATAAAGGCCAGAATGGCCGCGGCGCGGACGAAATAGATGATCGACAGCAGGTAGCGTTTCGGCATGCGGCTGCTGAGCCAACCGGACATGATCGAACCGACGATATTGAACAGACCGATGGTCGCGATCGTCCACCCGCCGACCGAAGCGGAAAGGTGGCGATCGACGAGATACGCCGGCAAATGCACGGTGATAAACTGAAGCTGGAAACCGCAGGTGAAGAAGCCGAGCACCAGCAGAACGTAGGAGCGCTGCGCGAAAGCTTCGCCGAGCGCCTGCCGGAGCGATTGCGACGCCCCCGGCGTGATCGCCGCCGGCTGCTGCTGCTTTGTTGCCGCCGTCTTCGGCATTGCCAACGCCAGCGAGAGCGGCAGCACGGCAAGCATGCTCACGGCGAAGATCACCAGCGTCTGTTGCCAGCCATAGGTGTCTATGAGCAAAACCGCAAGCGGCGAATAGAGGAACTGGCCGAACGAACCCGCCGCCGTTCCAAGACCGAAGGCGTGCGAACGCCAGTGCGGCGGCAACAGCTTGCCGAACGCCGCCAGCACGATCATGAATGACGAGCCGGCAAGACCGAAGCCGATCAGGATGCCGGCCGAAAAATCGAGCATCAACGCGCTCGTCGAGTAGGCCATGAGCACGAGACCGATCGCGAAGAGAAGCGCACCGACGCAGAGCACGCGCAGCATGCCGAAGCGGTCGGCAATCATGCCGGCGAGCGGTTGGCCAATACCCCATAGGAGATTCTGCAGGGCGAGCGCGAAGGCGAACACGTCGCGGCCCCAGTGATTGGCGGCCGAAAGCGGCGTGAGAAAGAAGCCGAGCGTCCTGCTCGGGCCGTAGCCGACAACCGCAATCAGGCAGCCGAAGCCGATGACGACGGCCGGCGTCCGCCATGTGCCCGCCTTTGGCACGTCGAACTCACTCCTTGCATTCTGGGATTCGCCGGTCATGGATCGCCCCGGGGCAAAGGATGCTCGCAATGGAACGCAGCATAGGGCGTGAACGCCGATCGCCCAAATGAAACTTCGCCTCTTTCCTTATCCTTCGCTGCGGGCGAGGGATAAGAGAGGGGAAGCGCATAGCTGCCCCGCGCCGCGCGGCGCCCTTATAGTTTTGCTTATAATTTTGCGGTTCGCTCGTTCTTGCGCGCCGGCGGCGCGAGCGCGGCTTGCGCGCCCTTGGCCGCTGCGGGCTTTTCCGCAGCGGCGCCTTCGGGCTTGGGCGTAACCGGCAGTTTGCCCCAGACCGGCGCGTCCGAACCGTCGCCCCAGGCGCGCGGGCGATAGAACGTGTGCGCGCCGAGCTTGTACATCTTCTTCATCTCGTGAACCCAACTCGGGTGCACCCAATAGGCGTGATAGTGCGTGGCGTGGCCGACCTCGGCGAGCCAGATCTTGCCGTCGAGCATGTTCTTGGCGATGCGTTTGGCCCGCGCCCACATGTCGGGCTCGTTCACCACGTCGGGAATGCCGTCGCAGGCGAAGGTGAACTGACAGGCCAGGTAATGATTGGCGTTCTGATAGACCACGCCGCACACATTGTTGGGATAGTAGCCCGAGAACACCCGGTTCATCACCACCTGCGCGACCGCCATTTGTCCGCGCAACGGCTCGCCGCGCGCTTCGAAATAGACGGCGTCGGCGAGGCACTTCTCCGCCCTGGCGCGCCGCTTGCCGGTCAGGCCGAGACGAACCGCCGGGCTTTCCACCAGCCGGCTGGCGTCGCCCTTGCCGGCCATTGTCTCGCCGCCAGGGCCGGTATCGGCGCGCCCTTCCAGCGCCGCAAGCTTGATGTCGGGATCGAGCGACGGTGACACCATGACCGGCGCGGCGCCCGGCGCCCATGGCTGCAATCCGTCGCGCGCACCCATTGCGGCGACGCCGAAATAGAGCTGGGCGTTGCGCTCCGCCCGATCCTCGTCGAGGAAGGAAACCGAGCCCGTTTCCATTTCGGCGATTTCGCCGGCCGCGGGTATGTCCGGCGGCTTGTCGGCCATGGCGGCGTTCTCGGCATCGGTATCGGTATCGCGCGCGTCGCCGCGCTCATCCATGGCCGTTGCGACCGGCGGCGCCGCAGCGCGCAGTTCCGCGTCTTTCAGGCGCGGCACCGTGATCGGCGCAGGCGGCGTGGGCGGACGCGCGGGTTGCGGCGCCGGCGCATCGATCGGCTGCGGCTGCGGCAGGTTCTCCGATCCATTCGGGCCGGGCAAGATGCGCGGCAACGGCAGGCGATCGCCTTTGCGCCGGCGATTGACCGTCGGATATTCGATCTCGACTGCAGGCCTCGCCATCGGCGGCGCGTTGGCCGACCACACCTTCACGTCGAGCGAGCGGGGATCGAAATTGACCGGCTGGGAAATCGGCGGATCGGGCATCGCCGTTCCGATCGGGCGCGAAAAGCTGAACGTCGCCGCCTCGATGGTGCCGAACGGCGAGGCGATCAGGTGCTCGCGCCAGAGTTCGGAAACGCCGGGCCGTTGCGTAAAAAGCGCCGCCAAGTCCTGATAGCCGAGCGATGTCGGCGTGAACGCCGCGCACAACGCGCTGAGCCAGAGGGGCCCGGTGGAGAAGGCTCCTATCGCACGGGTAGGCAACGCAACCATGACCCCTCACGCACACGCTCGCGACCCGAACGCATCCCCGGTTTGGGCAAACGCCGCCGCAGTGGCACAAATGCGACACTTTCAGTTTTTGTCGAATTAACGTTGCAAAGGCGTTAATCGGCGACGCCCATTTGCGCCGACGGTTCATCTCGCGGGCGCGACTCGTTCCGGAGAACGTTACCGCGAGCGAAGCGAAAGCAATCCGGCTCGCGAGGCGAATTGCGGATTACTTCGTCACTTCGCCGCCCGCCGCGGAGCCGCGGTTGCTTTTCCTTAACCAAAAGGCAAGGCGAGCCGAAATACTTTGCGCCTACGGGGCGCGGACCATCATGCTCGACACGATTCTTTCTTTCCTGCCGGACTGGCAACACGCGGTCTTTGCCGTCGCATTGCCGCTCCTCGCCGGGGGCGCCTTCGCCGCCCGGCGCATGCAGATCAAAATCCGTCAATTGACCTCCGCCCTGAACCACATGTCGCAGGGTCTTTGCATGTTCGATCGATCGGCGCGCATCGTCGTCTGCAATCGGCAATATCTGCGCATGTATAAGCTCTCGCCCAAAGTGGTGAAGCCGGGCTGCACGCTGCGCCGGCTCCTCGAACACCGCAAGGAGACCGGCCTCCTCACCTACGACGTGCGGCAATATTGCCAGGACATCATGGATAGCATCACCGCCGGCAAGACCTCGAAGTGGCTCATCAAGGCGGGCGACGGCCGCATGGTCCATGCCATCAACGAGCCGATGCTGGACGGCGGCTGGGTCTCGACCCATGAGGACGTGACCGAACAACAGCTCTTGGAAAAGCAACGCGACGACATGGCCGAACAGCAGAGGCAGCGAACCGCCGTCGACCAGATCATTGCGGCTTTCCGCACCAATATGGAAACCCTGCTGAAGAGATTCGGCGAGAGCGCAACGGCGATGAAGTCGACGGCGGTCAAGCTGTCGGCCGCCTCCAATCACGCCTCGCAATACGCCGCAAGCGCCGTCGAGGCTTCGAATGAAGCCGCGAGCGGAGCGAAGACCGCGGCGACCGCCACCGATGAATTGGCTAATTCGATCGCCGAAATCGCCCGCCAGATCGCGCAGACCAATACCGTCGTGCATATCGCCGTCGGCGAAGCGCAGTCCACCAGCGGCGAGATGACGACGCTCGCGGAATCGGCGCGGAAGATCGGCGACATCGTCAAGCTCATTCAGACCATCGCCGGCCAAACCAATCTTCTGGCGCTCAACGCCACCATCGAAGCGGCCCGCGCCGGCGAGTCGGGCAAAGGCTTCGCCGTGGTCGCCGCGGAAGTCAAATCGCTGGCGGTGCAAACCGCCAAGGCCGCCGAGGCGATCGTCGGACAAATCCTCGCCGTGCAAGGCTCCACCGCCAGCGCGGTGGAATCGATCCGCAGCATCACTCAGCGCATGCAGCAAATCCAGCATTACGCCTCCGGGGTCGCGGCCTCGATCGAGGAGCAAAATGCCGCGACCGGCAATATCGCATTGAATGTCGCGAACGCGGCGCAGGCGGCGCAGACGGTGGCCGTTGGGCTCGGCGACGTCGCCGGCGCCGCCGCGCAGACGCACGTATCGGCCGACGTCGTGCTCGACGCCTCGCAATCGGTGGAGGTCGCGGCCGCCGATCTGCGCCGCCACGTCGAGGACTTCCTCGCCGCCGTCGCGGCGTGAGAGCCTCGGCCTTCCCGCGAAAGCGGAAGGATGACGCGGCCTATCCTTCGCCGGCCGCACCCTTGCCCAGCGCGGCTTGCGCCGCCGCCAATCGCGCGATCGGCACGCGGAACGGCGAACAGGACACGTAGTCGAGCCCGACCTCGTGGCAGAAGGCGACCGAGGCCGGGTCGCCGCCGTGCTCGCCGCAGATGCCGAGCTTGAGCTTCCCGCGCGTCTTGCGGCCGCGCTCGGTGGCGATGCGGATGAGTTCGCCGACGCCGTCGCGGTCGAGCGTCACGAACGGATCGGCCGGCAAAATGCCCTTCGACGTATAGATGCCCAAAAAGCTTGCCGCATCGTCGCGGCTGATGCCCCATGCGGTCTGCGTCAGGTCGTTGGTGCCGAAAGAGAAGAATTCGGCCGTCTGCGCGATCTCGTCCGCCTTCAGCGCGGCGCGCGGCAACTCGATCATGGTGCCGACCTGATATTTGACCTTGCGGCCGGTTTCGGCGGCGACGACGTCCGCCATGGCGTCGATGCGCGCCTTGACCAGATCGAGCTCGGCCTTGCCGGCGATGAGCGGCACCATGATTTCCGGCGCGACCGTCGCCCCGGTCAGGCGGCCGGCTTCGACCGCGGCCTCGAAAATGGCGCGCGCCTGCATTTCCGCGATTTCCGGATAGGCGATCGCCAGGCGACAGCCGCGGAAGCCGAGCATCGGATTGGCTTCCTGCAGCTCGCGTGCGCGGTCGGCGAGTTTTTTCGCGTCGGCGCCCATGGCCTGCGCCACCGCCGCGACCTCCTGTTCGCTGCGCGGCAGGAATTCGTGCAGCGGCGGGTCGAGGAGCCGGATGGTCACCGGCAGGCCGCCCATGATCTTGAACAGCTCGCTGAAATCGGCCCGCTGCATCGGCAGCAGTTTGGCGAGCGCGGCGCGGCGCGCTTTTTCGTCTTCCGCCAGGATCATCTCGCGCACGGCGCGAATACGGTCCTCGTCGAAGAACATGTGCTCGGTGCGGCAGAGCCCGATACCCTCGGCGCCGAACTTGATCGCCGCGCGCGCGTCGGCCGGGGTGTCGGCATTGGCGCGCACTTTCAGCCTGCGAACCGCGTCGGCCCATTGCATCAGCACGGCGAACTCGCCGGCGAGTTCGGGCTCGCGCATCGGCACCCGGCCGACCAGCACCTGACCGGTCGAGCCGTCGATCGTCAGAATGTCTCCCTTCTTCATCGTCGTACCGCCGGCGGTCATGGTCTGCGCCCGGTAATCGACGCGCAAGGCGCCGGCGCCGGCGACGCAGGGCTTGCCCATGCCGCGCGCGACCACGGCGGCATGCGAGGTCATGCCGCCGCGCGTGGTCAGAATTCCCTCGGCGGCGTGCATGCCGTGAATGTCCTCCGGCGAGGTCTCGAGGCGCACCAGGATCACGTTGCGGCCCTGGTTCTTGAGCGTTTCGGCCTCTTCGGAGGAGAAGACGATTTCGCCGCAGGCGGCGCCGGGCGAGGCCGGCAAGCCGGTCGCGATCACCTTGCGTTCGGCGCCGGGATCGATGGTCGGATGCAGGAGCTGGTCGAGCGCGGCGGGGTCGATGCGCACCACCGCTTCTGTTTTCGTAATCAATTTCTCGTTGGCCAGATCGACGGCGATGCGCAGCGCGGCCTTCCCGGTGCGCTTGCCGCTGCGCGTCTGCAGCATCCACAGCTTGCCCTGCTCCACGGTGAATTCGAGGTCCTGCATGTCGCGATAATGCCGCTCGAGCGCGGCATGGATGCGCTTGAGCTCGGCAAAAGCCCGCGGCAGCGCCTCCTCCATCGACGGCTTGTCGGAGCCCGCCTCCCGGCGCGCCGCCTCGGTGATCTCCTGCGGCGTGCGGATGCCGGCGACCACATCCTCGCCCTGGGCGTTGATGAGGAATTCGCCGTAGAGCTTCTTCTCGCCGGTCGAAGGATTGCGCGTGAAGGCGACGCCGGTGGCCGAGGTCTCGCCCATATTGCCGAACACCATGGCCTGCACGTTGACCGCGGTGCCCCAGCTTTCCGGTATGCCGTGCAGGCGCCGGTAGGTGACGGCGCGCTGGTTCATCCACGAGCCGAACACGGCGCCGATGGCGCCCCACAATTGCGCGTGCGGATCCTGCGGAAACGGTGCGCCGCTCTCCTCCTCGACGCGCTCCTTGAAGCGGGCGACGACCTGTTCCCAATCGGCCGCGTCGAGATCGGTGTCGAGCGTGTAGCCGTTGCGGTCCTTGTGCTCGTCGAGGATTTCCTCGAAATGATGATAGCCGATGCCGAGCACCACGTCGGCATACATGGTGATAAAGCGCCGATAGCTGTCATAGGCGAAGCGCCGGTCGTTCGATTTTTCCGCCAGCGTCGCGACGGTCCTATCGTTGAGGCCGAGATTGAGCACCGTGTCCATCATGCCCGGCATCGACGCCCGCGCGCCGGAGCGCACCGAGACGAGCAGCGGATTTTCGTCGTCGCCGAATGTCCTGTCGGTGATGCGGCCGATGGCGGCAAGCGCGGCCTCGACCTGCGGCTTCAGGTCCTTCGGGTAGGTTTTGCCGTGCCGGTAAAAGTAGGTGCAGACCTCGGTGGTAATGGTGAAGCCCGGCGGCACCGGCAGGCCGAGATGCGCCATCTCGGCGAGGCCCGCGCCCTTGCCGCCGAGGAGATGGCGCATTCCGGCGCGGCCTTCCGCCTTGCCGCCGCCGAAGGCGTAGACCCATTTCCCCTTCACGGCCGCCTTCGCCGGCACGGGGCGGGACGATCGGCGTTTTCCGCGGCCTTGCGCGCCCCCGGCGCCGGCCGCGGATTTTTTCGCCGGCCGGCGGGAGACTTTTGATCGCGATGTGACCATGGGATCATTCATTCGATTGCGCGGCCTTCCTTAAGACAGATGCCGGCGCTGCATGCAACGCCGCGCCGACTTTGCGGGTTCAACCTTGGCGGATGAAATGATGGATGGCGTTGAGGCCTTCGAGACCGACGATAATGAGATAGATGGCGACAATGTAGCTCAGGAGCCGCGGGACGAGCAGAATCAGAATGCCGGCGATCAGGGCGACGAGCGGCGTGATTTGCGGGTCGGTGATGGTCATGGGTTTTCCCGGGTTGGAATGCAATTCGGAAGGGCGGCGCGGCCGGAAATCGACAACGCTTCAACGCGCAAGCCGCCGTTCGGTTCTAGGCGAGAAACGCCGCCGGCGAAAGCCTCACGCGCGGGGTTCGGCGCGCCGCGATCGAGCGCGTCGAAATGCAAGGCGCGACCGCACGCCGCGCCGCCCAATCAGGCATGCAACTTTCTCTCGCGGCGCGGCGGCGTCCGAGCTTTGCCAAAGGTTCAAGAAACACTCCCCTGCAAGGGGAGATGGAGCGCCGGGAGGCGCCAGGGGTCGTGGCCACGCCACGCGGACGGATGTCACCATCCGCTCGCGCTTCGGGCGTGGCGCGCGCCACAGACGATCCGCTTGCGCGAACCGCCTGCTTCGGGCGCGCGGCGCCTCCCGGCGCTCCACCGCGGGTGCCGCCAAGCCGGATTCCGCCGCTTCGGCGCCAACCGCTTCCGTCCCGTCGCGCGACGGTCGCCGGCGACCGCAGGCGACGAGGACGATTCGCGCCGCTTGTAACCGAATTGATGACGAGAGTCAATGAAATTGTGACGGGTGGCCGGAAACGGCCCGTCCGGCTGCCGGCTACGGCGCTTTCAGCCTTCGATCCTGGAGAAATCCGCCACGGCGCGGGTCGCGGCGCGGATTTCGTTGAGCAACTTGAGCCGGTTCTCGCGCAGCCTCTTGTCTTCGACATTGACGGTCACCTTGTCGAAGAAGGCATCGACAAACGGCCGCAGCTTCGCCATCGCGCGCATGGCGGCGGCGAAATCCTCGGCCGCGACCGCGCGCGCGGCCGCAGCCTTCGCCTCTTCTATCGCTTGCGCCAGCGCCTTTTCCTCATCCTGCGCGTAGAGTTTCGGCTCGGGCGCGCCGGTATAGTCGCGTTTGTCCCTTTTCTCTTCGATGCGGATGATGCTGGTTGCGCGCGTGTAGCCGGCGAGCAGATTTTTGCCGTCCTGCGTATCGAGAAATTTCCCCAGCGCCTCGACGCGGCGGACGATGAGCACGAGGTCGTCCTGGCCTTCAAGGGCGAATACCGCATCGACGAGATCGTGCCGCGCGCCCTGCTCGCGGAGCTGGACTTTGAGGCGATCGGCAAGGAAAGCGAGAAGGTCGCCGATTTCCTTGTCGCCATCACCGGGCTTGACACGACGATCGACCCTTCCCTTTTGCCCGGGAGACCCGGCCGGGTCGAGTCCGACAATAACGCGGCGGTGAGCGGCAAATAGGGGCACGAGAGGAAGCCGCAGCCTATTATCGAGGATTATCCTAATCACCCCGAGCGCCGCGCGACGCAGTGCATAGGGATCCTTGCTTCCCGTCGGCTTTTCGCCGACGGCCCAGAAGCCGACCAGCATATCGAGTTTGTCCGCGAGCGCGACGGCAACGGACACCGGATCGAACGGCACGAGGTCGTCGGGACCCTTCGGCTTGTAATGATCCTCAATCGCGTGGGCGACGGCCTCGTCCTCGCCCTGTGCCTGCGCGTAATATTTCCCCATCGTGCCTTGCAGCTCGGGAAACTC
>JASHRY010000094.1 GCA_030037105.1 Xanthobacteraceae bacterium | reverse complement strand
CGGCCTGGGATCGGACGGCCGTGCGGCCGGCGCCGTTCCGCGAGGCGTTCGATGAGCCGCTTTGCGCCCCATTGGCCGACGCCCTCAGCGGTTCTTAAAGAATTTGTCCGGCGGGATCGATACGGTGATCTCGCGCGGCGTGGGGTGCACGAAATGCGCCAAAGCATACAGACCGCCGTAGACGGCCGCACACAGTAAGGCGATGACGGCGAGGAACCGCAACAGGCTCGGCATCGTCAGGCGCTCGCGCTTATCCCATTGGTGCCGGCAAACGGGACCGAGTACGATCATGTTCGGCCCGGCGTGGCAAGTCATCCGGGCGGGCTGGCCGGCGCCCGGAGCGGCCGGGCGGCCGATTGCGGGCTTGAATGGACCATGACCGATATTGCGTTACAAAATGACGCCAATGCGATGGCTGCCGCGGCGGCGATCCTCGCTCGTTTGGGGCGCCGCTCGGTCGTGCTGGTCGGCATGATGGGGGTGGGGAAATCGTCAATCGGGCGTCGCCTTGCCGCTCGCCTGTCCATCCCGTTCGTCGACGCCGACGTGGAGATCGAGAAGGCCGCCGGTATGAGCATTGCCGATATTTTCGCCCGCCACGGCGAGTCGGACTTCCGCAGCGGCGAGGCGCGGGTGATCGCGCGCCTGTTGGAGAACGGGCCGCAGGTGTTGGCGACCGGCGGCGGCGCCTTCATGCACCCGGACACGCGTCAGGCCGTCCGCGCCAGCGGCGTTTCCGTTTGGCTCAGCGCCGAATTCGACGTGCTGATGCGGCGGATCAGCAAGCGCAAGAACGAGCGGCCGTTGTTGCGGACCGCCGACCCGGCGCAAACGCTCCGGCGCTTGCTGGCGGAGCGCGAGCCGATCTACGCGCAGGCCGATCTCACGGTGCAATCGCGCGAGACGCCGCACGATACGATCGTCGCCGAGATCATGACGGCGCTCGCTTCGTTTCTTCGGGAAACCGCGCCGCTGCCGGGAAAGGCCGACCCATGACGGCGCCGCTTCGGCTCGATTCTCAGACCATCAAGGTCGCGCTCGGCGCGCGCAGCTATGACATCGTGATCGGGCGCGGTCTTCTTGCTTCGCTCGGCGCGCGCATCACGGCGCTGCGGCCGGGCGCCAAGGTGGCGATCGTCACCGACGAGACGGTCGCGCGCCATCATCTCGCCGCCGCCGAATCAGCGCTCGCCGATTCCGCCGTAGCGTCGAGCCGCGTCGTCGTTCCCGCCGGGGAGGACTCGAAGGCCTTTCGCGTCTTCGAGCAGGTCTGCGAGGCGATCATCGCGGCGCGTGTCGAGCGCGGCGATCTCGTGGTCGCGCTCGGCGGCGGCGTTATCGGCGATCTCGCCGGCTTTGCCGCCGCCGCGGTGCGGCGCGGACTCGATTACGTGCAGGTGCCGACCACCCTGCTGGCGCAGGTCGATTCCTCGGTCGGCGGCAAGACCGCGATCAATTCCGTCCATGGCAAGAACCTCGTCGGCGCCTTCCATCAACCGATCCTGGTCGTCGCCGACACCGCCGTGCTTGACACGTTGCCGGTGCGCCAATTCCGCGCCGGCTACGCCGAAATCGCCAAGTACGGGTTCATCGGCGACGCCGCCTTCTTCTCCTGGCTGGAGGCGAACTGGCGCGACGTCTTCGCCGGCGGCGCGGCGCGCGAGCGGGCCATCGCCGTGAGTTGCCGCGCCAAGGCCGCGATCGTTGAGCGCGACGAGCGGGAGACCGGAGAACGGGCCCTGCTCAATTTCGGTCACACGGTCGGTCACGCGCTCGAGGCAGCCTGCGGCTTTTCCGACCGTTTGCTGCACGGCGAGGCGGTCGCCGCCGGCATGGCGCTCGCCTTCGCCTTCTCGGCGCGGCGGGGCCTGTTGCCGGTCACCGAGGCCGAGCGCGCCACGCGGCATCTGGCGGAAGTCGGATTGCCGACCCGTCTGAAGGATATTCCCGGCGAGCGACCTTCCCTCAACCGATTGCTGGATTTGATCGCCCAGGACAAGAAAGTGAAGCGCGCAATGATTATCTTGATCCTTGCGCGCGGCATCGGCGCCGCTTTTATCGAGACCGGCGTCGATCAAGACGACCTGCGCGCCTTTCTCGCCGAGAAGCTTGCGGAGCGATGAGCATTTTCGATTGGTTGACCGTCGCGGCGGTCGTGGTCTGCCTGGTGATGTCCGCGTTTTTTTCCGCCAGTGAGACGGCGCTGACCGCTTCTTCGCGCGCCGCCATGGTGCGACTGGAGAAGCAGGGCAACCGCGACGCGACCATCGTCGGCCGGCTGTTGGCGCGGCGCGAGCGGCTCCTGGGCGCGATTTTGTTCGGCAACAACCTGACCAATATCGCCGCTTCCACCTTGGCGACCGGCTTGTTGCTCGCCTTCTTCGGCCATGCCGGCGTGATCTATGCAACCTTGGCGATGACGCTGCTGATCTTCGTGGTCGCCGAAGTATTGCCGAAGACCGCCGCCTTCAATATGCCCGATCGCATGGCGCTCACGGTCGCCCGGCCGATCGATCGGATGGTGCGCTGGCTGGCGCCGATCCTGACGACGGTCGAATGGCTGGTGCGCGCCATTCTGCGGGTCATGGGAATGCCGGTCGGCAAGATCCAGTCGATCTTGTCGCCGCGCGAGGAGCTGCGCGGCGCCGTCGATCTTCTCCACCGCGCCGGCGTCGTGGAGAAGCTCGACCGCGATATGATGGGCGGCGTGCTCGACCTGCGCGAGCTCACGGTATCGGACGTGATGGTCCACCGGACCAAGATGGTGATGCTCGATGCCGACGATCCGCCGCACGAGATCGTCGATACGGTGCTTGCCGTAGCGGTGAGCCGCTTGCCGCTGTGGCGCGGTTCGCCGGACAACATCCTCGGCGTGCTGCACGCCAAGGATCTGCTGCGCGCCCTGCACGCGGCCGGCGGCGCCGTCGACAAGATCGACGTCGTGTCGCTGGCGACGCCGCCCTGGTTCGTGCCGGACACCACGCCGCTCTACGATCAACTCAAGGCGTTTCGCCACCGCAAGACGCCGTTCGCGCTGGTGGTCGATGAATACGGCGAGCTGGAGGGCCTGGTGACGATCAAGGATATCGTCGAGGAGATCGTCGGCGACATCGCCAACGAACACGAGATTGCGGTGCCCGGCGTGCGCGTGCTGCCCGACGGCTCGGTCAACGTCGACGGCACCGTGCCGGTGCGCGATCTCAACCGGGCGATGGATTGGAACATACCCGACGACGAAGCGACCACCATCGCCGGCGTGGTGATCCACGAGGCGCGCTCGATCCCCGAGCCGGGACAGAGTTTCACCTTCCACGGTTTCCGTTTCCACGTGCTGCGCAAGACGCGCAACCGCATCACCGCCTTGCGGGTGACGCCGCTCGCGCGCAAGGCGGCTGCGGCGCGGGCGGGCTAGCCGGCGACCCAACGCACGCGCGGCATAGAAAGATGGCGCCGACGCACCTATGTAACGGCGGAACTGGAGCAGGGTGATGGCAATACAAACGAAGATCGCTTCCGCACCTGAGACGTTTGCCGCACCGATCGATGCGGGTGTGCGCATCGGCCACGTGCATCTGAGAGTCGCCGATCTCGACCGGGCGCTCAACTTCTATTGCGGCGTGCTCGGATTTGAGTTGACGCAGCGGCTCGGGCAGCAGGCGGCGTTCGTCTCCGCCGGCGGCTACCATCATCATATCGGGCTCAATACCTGGGAAAGCCGCGGCGGCCCGCCGCCGCCCGTTGGCACGACGGGTCTCTATCATCTCGCGATCCTCTATCCGACGCGGGCGAAACTTGCCGACGCCTTGCGCCGGCTCATCGCGGCCGGCGTTCCGCTCGAGGGCGCCTCCGATCACGGCGTGAGCGAGGCGCTCTATCTGCGCGATCCCGACGACAACGGCGTCGAGCTTTATTGGGACCGGCCGCGCGAGGTCTGGCCGCGTACCCAGGACGGCAAGCTCGCGATGTTCACCCGTCGACTCGACCTGGCGGGCTTGCTCGCCGAAGCCGCCGAACCGCCGCCGCCCGTGGCGGAACGGGCGCCGGAACCGGTGCGCGATCCGTGATCCGCGGCGCCCTTAAGCATTTGCAAAATCCGGGGATGAGGCCTGAAATCCGCGAGCGCGCCGGGCGTGACTCCGATTGCGTTTGACGCAATCGGAGCTACACGTTCTCTCCCGGCGCTACGGCGTGGATCGCGAGCGCATGCACGCCGCTTGCAAGCTCGCCGGCAAGCGCGGCGTTGATCATGCGGTGGCGCTCGAGCCGGCTCTTCCCGCGGAAGGCCGCCGACACGATATAAAGTCTGAAGTGCGTTTCGCCGCCGGGCCGGTGTCCGGCGTGGCCTTCATGCAGGTGGGATTCGTCCTTCACGTGCAGGCTCTCGGGCGAGAACGCCTTGCGCAGCTTGTCCGTGATGAGATCGTGCATTCGCATTGTGGGCCATTTAACCGGGATTGAGCGTCAGGGAAATCCGGGCTGCGGCGGAGCGTTGACGTCAATAGCCGCCAGACGCGGTTTTGTCTTCTGTCAAGACTTGAAGGCGCCGTCGCTATCCCCGCATAATCGTAACTATGAGTCCGAATTCGCCGCTGTTTGATCGGATCCGTGTCAAGCCGGACAAAGACCGCCGGCTGCGCGCGGAGCTGCCGGCCTGTCAATGGCCGGGCTGCGACGCGCCGGCGACCCACCGGGCGCCGAAGGGCCGGCTGCGGGCGAGCGAATATTGGCGCTTCTGCCTCGAACACGTGCGCGAATACAACAATTCGTACAATTTTTTCGCCGGGATGAGCGAAGACGCGATCGTAAGATATCAGAAGGAGGCCGTCACCGGCCACCGGCCGACCTGGAAAATGGGTTCGATCGGCGGCGTCGGTGGCCGCCGCGCCGCCCGGCGCGGTTCCGGCGACTTCCGCGCCACCGGGTGGGCGGCCGAGGATCCCTTCGTCCTGTTCGGCGAGGCCGCTGGCCGTTGGTCGGATCGCGCTCGGCGCCTGCCCGAGGGCCGCGTTCCTCTCAATGCGCAACGCCGGGCGCTCGATGTGCTCGGCCTTGAAGCCGATGCCAAACGTGCCGATATCAAAGCCAGGTTCAAGGTGTTGGTGAAACGGCATCACCCCGACGCCAATGGCGGCGACCGTACCTCCGAGGAGCGGCTGCGGGAGATCATCCAGGCCTACAATTACCTGAAATCGGCGGGTTTTTGCTGATCTTGCCCAGTGGCTTTCGCAGTCTCGTGTCCGTCTGCTAAATTCGGCGTGATATCCGAGCGCCGGTGAGAGCCGATTCGCGCCTCGGACTCGCCGAGGCCACGGAGGTGCAATGAGTCTCGCGACAGATATGGAAGCCGGCTTGCCGGACATGAAAGTGTCGATCCGCCAGTTGTTCGGCATCGACAGCGACCTGGAAGTGCCGGCCTATTCGGAGCCGGACGAGTACGTGCCCGAAATCGATCCGGACTACCGCTTCGACAAGGCGACGACGCTCGCCATCCTCGCCGGCTTCGCCAAGAACCGCCGGGTCATCGTCACCGGCTATCACGGCACCGGCAAGTCGACTCATATCGAGCAGGTGGCGGCGCGGCTCAATTGGCCGTGCGTGCGCGTCAACCTCGACAGCCACATCAGTCGCGTCGATCTCATCGGCAAGGACGCCATCGTCATCCGCGACGGCATGCAGGTGACCGAATTCCGCGACGGCATCCTGCCCTGGGCGCTGCAGAACAACGTCGCGCTCTGCTTCGACGAGTACGACGCCGGCCGCCCCGACGTGATGTTCGTGATCCAACGCGTGCTCGAATCGTCGGGCCGGCTGACGCTCCTCGACCAGAACAAGGTGATCAAGCCGCATCCGTCGTTCCGCTTGTTCGCGACCGCCAACACCGTCGGTCTCGGCGACACCTCCGGCCTTTATCACGGCACGCAGCAGATCAACCAGGGCCAGATGGACCGTTGGTCGATCGTCACCACGCTCAACTATCTGCCCCACGACAACGAGGTCGATATCGTGCTCGCCAAGGCGAAGCACTATCGCAACGCCGAGGGTCGCGACATCGTCTCGAAGATGGTGCGCGTGGCCGATCTCACCCGCAACGCCTTCATGAACGGCGACATCTCGACGGTCATGAGCCCGCGCACGGTGATCATGTGGGCGGAGAACGCCGAAATCTTCAGCGACATCGGGTTCGGCTTCCGGCTGACCTTCGTCAACAAATGCGACGAGCTTGAGCGGCCGCTGGTGGCCGAGTTCTATCAGCGCTGCTTCGGGCAGGAATTACAGGAATCGGCGGTGAATGTTGCGCTGTCATGATTGTCGCCCCCGCGAAAGCGGGGACTCGACGATGAGTCCGTAGGTTGATGCAAAACGGAAGATATGCCCTATCTTAGCTAGGATAGAGGGCAATCGACATCCCAATGTCTTCCAACATCAAGCCCAAAAATCCCGCCAAGGAAGCGCCGACCGAGCCGTTCAAGCGCGCCGTCGGCGTCTGCCTGCGCGCGATCGCCGGCCGGGACGACGTCGAAGTCACCTTTGCCGCCGAGCGGCCGGGTCTCGCCGGCGCCAAGGCGCGGCTGCCGGAGCCGGCGCGCCGGCTCAACGAGCACGAGGCCGCCATCGTGCGCGGCCATTCCGATTCGATCGCCCTGCGTCTCGCCTGCCATGACCCGGCGGTGCATCGCAAGCTCGTGCCCGGCGGCCAGCAGGCGCGCGCGGTATTCGAAGCCGTCGAGCAGGCCCGGATCGAAGCGATCGGCTCGCGCCGCATGGGCGGCGTTAAAAAAAATCTGGCCGCCATGCTCGACGATCGTTTTCACCGCGGCAAATACGACGACATCACCGACCGCGCCGATGCGCCGATCGAGGACGCCATCGCCTTGATCGTGCGCGAACGGCTCACCGGCGAACTGCCGCCGACGCCGGCGCGCAAGCTGGTCGAGCTATGGCGCTCGCTGATCGAGGAGCGCGCCGGCCGTAATCTCGATCGTCTCGAACGCGTGCTCAACGACCAGCGGCGGTTCGGCGACGTGGTGCACGACCTGCTCGATTGCCTGGATATGGGCGAGGATCGAACCGGCGACGCCGACGACGAAGAGGGCGAGCAGGGCGACGAAGAAAGCCGCCAGGACGAATCCGGAGAGGACGGTGAAGCGTCAGATGCCAGCGACAGCGAGCGCATGAGCCTGGAAGAGGCCGAAACTTCGGCCGACGATTTGTCGGACGCCGCCGCGGAGGCGGTGGATGCGCCGGCTGCCGAAATGGCAGACGATGCCGAGACGGGCGATGCCGACGCCGAGCCGTGGCAGCCGCGCTATGCGCGCAACGAGCCGCGCGGTCCGGACTATCGCCCATTCACCCCCAAATTCGACGAGATGGTGGGAGCCGAGGAGCTGTGCGAGCCGGAAGAACTCGAGCGGCTGCGCGGCTATCTCGACAAGCAGCTTTCGCATCTGCAAGGCGTGGTGGCGCGGCTCGCCAACCGTTTGCAGCGGCTGTTGCTGGCGCAGCAAAATCGCGCCTGGGAATTCGACCTCGAAGAGGGTCTGCTCGATCCGGCGCGGCTGTCGCGCGTCATCGTCGATCCTTTGCATCCACTCTCGTTCAAGCGCGAGAAGGACACGCAGTTCCGCGATACTGTGGTGACGTTGCTGCTGGACAATTCCGGCTCGATGCGCGGTCGCCCGATCACGGTGGCGGCGACCTGCGCCGATATTCTGGCGCGGACGCTGGAACGTTGCGGCGTCAAGGTGGAAATTCTGGGCTTCACCACCCGGGCCTGGAAGGGCGGGCAATCGCGCGAAGCTTGGCTCGCCCAGGGCAAACCGGCCAATCCGGGCCGTCTCAACGACCTACGCCACATCGTCTACAAGTCGGCGGACGCGCCCTGGCGACGCTCGCGCAAGAACCTCGGACTGATGATGCGCGAGGGCCTGCTCAAGGAGAACATCGACGGCGAGGCGCTCGACTGGGCGCACAAGCGCCTGCTCGGGCGTCCCGAGACGCGCAAAATCCTGATGATGATTTCCGACGGCGCGCCGGTCGATGATTCCACGCTCTCGGTCAATCCCGGCAATTACCTCGAGCGTCACCTGCGCTGGGTGATCGAGGACATCGAGACGCGCTCGCCGGTCGAGTTGGTCGCCATCGGCATCGGCCACGACGTCACGCGCTACTATCGCCGCGCCGTCACCATCGTCGATGCCGAGGAGCTCGGCGGCGTCATGACCGAGAAATTGGCCGAACTGTTCGAGGAGCATTCGGGCGCACAAGAACAGCGCCCCGCTCGGCCGCGCCGGTTACACTCTTAAGAGCGCAAACCGGCTCAAACCGATTCAATATGATCGGTTGCCGCGCGCTTCTTGGCGACTTGGCGCTTGACGTCCAGGGCGCGCGGCGACAGTTCGTTGTCCTTGGCCGCCAAAAGGAAGGCGTCGAGCCCGCCGCGATGATCGACGGTCTTGAGCGCGTTGGCCGAAATCCGCAGACGCACCGCGCGGCCCAGCGATTCCGAGGTGAGCGTGATGTTGAGCAGATTGGGCAGAAACCGCCGTTTGGTCTTGCGGTTCGAGTGGCTCACCCGGTGCCCGATCTGCCGCGTCTTCCCGGTCAGCTCGCAACGCCGCGACATGATTGCAATCCTTCGTGCTTTGCGCGCGTCCGGCGCCGATTGACGGACCGTGCGGGCGAGGGTCGCGGACCTATAATGAGCGCTCATAACAGCGTCAAGCGCAGGTCTCCGATCGCGGCCGGAGGCCGTCTGCCCCGACCGGGCGAGCGCCAAAATCACAGAAACGACGCATTCGCCGACAAGAATCGCACGACGCTTGTGCTTCGTCCGCAGCGGACCGGACGGCATGCTTGCCTGTTGTGCCCGCGCCGCGGTCGAGCCTATCCTCGCGCCTGAGGAGACCTCCCTCCCGTGTTGGTATTGCCGAAACGGCTCATTCGCAATGCAGGAACCGCCGCATTCGCGGCGGTTTGCGTCATTGCGGCCTTGGCGATCGATTCGACCCATGCCGCCGCGGCGCAGGGGCGGCTCGAAGCCGAATATGTCGTGACCCTCGCCGGCATTCCGATCGGACGCGGCAACTGGGTTATTGAGATTTTTAACGACCAGTTCACCGCGGCGGCGAGCGGCAGGACGACCGGCCTCCTGCAGATTTTTGCCAGCGGACGGGGCACGAGCGCCGCGCACGGCATCGTCCGCAGCGGACAACCGGTGCCGACGAGCTATGCCATGACCGTTGCTACTAAACGCAAGGTGAGCAATGTTCGCATCACGCTCTCCGACGGCAACGTCAAAAACTACATGGTCGACCCCCCGGTTCAGCCGCGGCCCGATCTTATCCCGGTGAGCGAGGCGGATCGTCGTGGCGTGATCGATCCCATGACCTCAACGCTCAATCGGGTGCCCGGCAACGGCGATCCGGTCTCGCCGCAAGCCTGCAACCGCAAGGTCTCCGTGTTCGACGGCCGCATGCGTTATGATCTGCACAACGAATTCAAGCGCATGGAGATGGTCAAGGCGGAGCGCGGCTATCAGGGGCCGGTCGTGGTCTGCGCCGTGTATTTCACTCCCGTTTCCGGCTACATACCGGATCGACGGGCTATCAAATATCTCGCCGCGCAGCGTGACGCCGAGATTTGGTTTGCCCCGATCGCGGGGACGCGCGTTTTGGTGCCTTTCCGCTTTTCCCTCCCGACGCCGATCGGTCTCGGCTTGCTGCAGGCGACGCAATTCGTAACGGTGGCGTATCCACCGCGGTCCAATACGGCCGCAAAGACGGAGTGACGTCGTCGATCTTCGCGGCGACGATGCGTCGCCGATGCCAAACCGAAAGCGCCCGGCTTTGCGCTCCGCGGCCCACCGCGACATCGCCACGATGCTCCCCGTAATCCACAGGAGGTTTCCTCTTGACTCGCACCAGAATCGTGATTGGGCGTGCCGTTAACTTATCGGCCTCCAAATTCATGGCTGCATGGGCGGCAATACCCCCGATCTTGTATTGCACCTCCGACTCGACGCCATATGTCGCGGTGAACGAACTCGAACAGATCGCGAGTCGCCGATTCGGCCGTGATTCGTTCCAGACTCGTTCCACATCTTAAACACAGCCCTATCCAGCGTCATCTGTGGTACAGATCAGCCGCTGCGCCGGCGCGGGCAGCTCGGACTCTCGATGCCGATTTCCTTTTCTCCGTCCGCCAAAGGTGATCTGCGCGCCCGCGGCGCCGGCGTTACCGCCGTGCTGGGTCCGACCAATACCGGCAAGACCCATCTCGCCATCGAGCGGATGCTGGCGCATTCCTCTGGGCTGATCGGCCTGCCGCTGCGGCTCCTGGCGCGCGAAGTCTATAACCGCGCGGTCGAGCGGGTTGGCGCCGACGCAGTGGCGCTCATTACCGGCGAGGAGAAGGTTAAGCCGCCGAATCCCCGCTTCTGGGTCGCCACCGTCGAGGCGATGCCGCGCGACCTCGATGTCGCCTTCCTCGCGGTGGACGAAATTCAACTTGCCGCCGATTTCGAGCGCGGCCACGTCTTCACCGACCGCATGTTGCACCGACGCGGACGCGAGGAGACGCTGGTGCTCGGCGCCGCCACGATGCGGCCGATCGTCGAGCGGCTCTTGCCGGGAGCCAGCATCGTGAGCCGCCCGCGGCTGTCGCAATTGAGCTTCGCCGGCGAGAAGAAGCTGACGCGGTTGCCGCGGCGCTCGGCCATTGTCGCCTTCTCGGCCGAGGAGGTTTATGCGATCGCGGAGTTGATCCGCCGCCAGCACGGCGGCGCCGCGGTCGTGCTCGGCGCGCTGTCGCCGCGCACGCGCAATGCCCAGGTCGCGCTCTATCAATCCGGCGAGGTCGACTACTTGGTGGCGACCGACGCCATCGGCATGGGGCTCAATCTCGATGTCGATCACATCGCATTTGCCTCCGACCGCAAGTTCGACGGCTACCAGTTCCGCAGGCTCAATCCGTCGGAACTCGCCCAGATCGCCGGCCGCGCCGGGCGCGCCACCCGCGACGGCACCTTCGGCACCACCGGACGCTGTCCGCCGTTCGAATCCGAACTGGCCCAGGTGCTCGAATCGCACATTTTCGAGCCGGTGAAGATCGCGCAGTGGCGCAACACCGATCTCGACTTTTCCTCGATCGGCGCCTTGCAGGCGACGCTGGCGGCGGCGCCCTCGGAAAGCGTGCTGACCCGCGCGCCCGTCGCCGAGGACATCCTCGCGCTCGAACACGCCGCGCGCGACGAGGAGGTGCGCGCCCTCACCAGGACGGGAGCCGACGTCGAGCGGCTGTGGGACGTGTGCCAGGTTCCCGATTACCGCAAGATCGCGCCGGCGACGCACGCCGAGCTCGTGGTCGCGCTCTATAGCTTTCTCATGCGCGAGGGGGCGATTCCCACCGATTGGTTCGCCCGCCAGGTCGCGCAAGCCGACCGCATCGACGGCGACATCGATACGCTCTCGACGCGTATCGCCCATATCAGGACCTGGACCTTCGCGGCCAACCGCCCCGATTGGCTCGCCGACCCCGAACATTGGCAAGAGGTGACGCGCGGCGTGGAGGACAGGCTCTCCGACGCTTTGCATGAGCGGCTCGCCGA
>JASHRY010000093.1 GCA_030037105.1 Xanthobacteraceae bacterium | reverse complement strand
CCGCAGAATAGGCCCTCGGCATCGTTCCCGCTCCCCAAAGCGAATCAATGCCTGTAGACTCGCTCATCGGCCCCGCCACGTGAATCCCCCTCGATTCAATCCGGCCGAAACATGCTCTAGCTTGTTGATGGAGCATGATCTTTTCGGAAAACCGGCTCCCACTTTTCCGGATCATGCGCTAAGCGTTCAATCTCGCGTGCTTCGAGCGGCAAGCGCACCACGACCGTGGTGCCGCTGCCGAGTACCGAGCGGATGCGCATCAAGCCGCCGTGCAGCTCGGCAAGCGATTTGGCGATGGCGAGGCCGAGGCCGGAGCCCTGATGCCGCTTGGTCAACTGGCTCTCGACCTGCTCGAACGGCCGGCCGAGCTTGCCAAGCGCGTCCTTCGGGATGCCGATGCCGTTGTCGGTGATCGCGATGGTGACCAGGCCGCCGCGCGCGCGCCCGCGCAAGGTCACCGCGCCGCCGTCGGGCGTGAACTTCACGGCGTTCGACAAGAGATTGAGCACGATCTGTTTGACCGCGCGGCGATCGGCCTGGAGCCGGATTCCGGAAGCGATGTGCGAGTTGAGGATGAGATGCTTCTCATTCGCGCGGCCGGAGATGACGCGCAGACAATCGGCCAGGATGCGGTCGAGCTCCACCAGTTCGGGTTTGAGGCTGATGCCGCCGGCCTCGATCTTCGACATGTCGAGAATATCGTTGATGACATCGAGCAGGTACTGGCCACTGTCGCGGATGTCGCGCGAATATTCGCCGTATTTTTCCGCCCCGAGCGGCCCGAACATCCCCGATTCCATGATCTCGGAGAAGCCGATGATGGCGTTGAGCGGGGTGCGCAGCTCGTGGCTCATATTGGCGAGAAACTTCGATTTGGTCTGGTTCGCTTCCTCGGCGCGGGTCTTTTCCACGGCGTACTTTTCCGCCAGCTCGGCAAGCTCGCCGGTTTTGCGCTCCAGCGCCTGCTGCGACTTGCGCAGGTCCTTGATGGTCGCCATCTGCCGCTTGTCGCCTTCGACGAGCTTCTGCTCGTGCTGCTTGAGCTTGGTGATGTCGGTGCCGACGGAGACGTAGCCGCCGTCCTTGGTGCGCCTTTCGCTGATGTGCATCCAGCGTCCGTCGTCGAGCTGCGCCTCGAAGGTGCGCGCGCCCGGCGGCTGGCCGTCGTCGTTGGCGACCGTGATGCGGATGATCGGTTTCTTGCCCGCGGCCACCACCGCCTCGTAAGGCGTGCCCGCCGCCACCGCCGCGTCGGGCAGGTGATGCAATTGCTGGAAATTGGAATTGCACAGCACCAGGCGATTGTCGGCGTCCCACAGCACGAAGGCTTCCGGTATGGTCTCGATGGCGTCGCGCAGCCGCAAGTCCGCCGCCGTCGTCTTTTCCACCAGGCTCTTTTGTTCGGTGATGTCGACGGCGATGCCGATGAGATGCAGCCCGGTCTCGCCCTCCTGGCGCGCCAATTCGCAGCGCGCCCGCAGCCACAGCCAGGTCCCGTCGGCATGGCGCATGCGGAAGGCGTGGTCGATCGAGCCCGCCCCGGCGTCCGCGAGTTGCCGCGCCAGTCGGTAGAGGTCGATGTCCTCTTCATGCACCAGCGCGTTGACATCGCCGAAGGTCAGGAGATCGTCCTTGGCCGGCAGTCCGAGGATGTCGAACATCGAATGCGACCAGAACACGCGCCCGCGCGCGAGGTCCCAATCCCACAGCCCGCAGCGGCCGCGGTTGAGCGCGGTGTCGATGCGGCTGCGCACGGTGTCGTGGATCAAATCGGCCTCGCGCGCGCGCGTTGCCTGCCAATGGAAGGCGAAGCCGAGGATCAACACGACGAAACCGGTCGTTGCCGACAAGGTGACGGTGAGCGCCGCGGCCGAGCGCCAGTTGGCGAGCGCTTCGCCCGCCGGCTCGACGACGGCAACGAGACCCAGCGGATTTTTCAGGGCCCGCACCGCGGCGAAGGCGGCGCCGCCGTCCGGCAGCGTGATCTCTGGCGCGCCGGCGGCGCCGGCCGGCGGCTCCGCCGCTCCGAGCACGTCGAGGATATAGCGGCCGAGCTTCTGCGCATCGTCCGGGACGCTGGCAATGATCGCACCGTCGGAGTCGGCGATGAGGATCAATCGGTCGGCGCTCGCCGCCCAGCCCGGAAGCGCGCGCTCGAGCGCCGCGGATGTGCGCGCCGCGTTCGCTCTCATGTCTCGGCCCGGACGATTAAAGGTGAGGGCGAGCTGGTCGGCGAGCGCCGTGATTGCCAGCCGCGCCTCGATGACGGCTTGCCGGCGCTGTTCGAGCACCTGCACCGCGGTGCCGACCGAGATCGTCGCCAGGAAGGCGATGATGAGGACGGGGACGGCGCGGCGCAGCAGCGGCTCGGCGCTCAGAAGGCGCAGATAGGCGGGCTTGGCAATCGATTGCGCCAGTCCCTTGATGGAATCCGATCGTATGGACGCACTCGCCATTTCGGCGCGCGCCATCGCCTGCCTCCGTTCGGACGGTCCCCGTACCCTCGTTCGGAAGGATGTGCCGCATCTCCTCCGAATCACCCCGATAAGAATCGATGCGAATCGATTTGTCGAGAGTCCGGAGTCAATATTTTTCTTGCGGCTGTCCCAGGCTTTTTGTCACGCCAACGCGGCGAGCAGCGCATTGGCCTCCTTGAGGTCGGGCGTAGCGAAGTCGAGGGTCATCGGCAACGTGCTCGTGGCGCCGAAAAAATCCGCTCGCCTCGCGGAATTCCCGGTGCGCGCGTCGCCGTCAGCCGGTAAATTGGCGAAGTCGGCGTCTCGTCCATAGAAGCGGTCATTGTCGGCATGGCCTTGGGCTCCGTTCTCGGCGGGGTAGGCGGCCTGTTCGGTATCGGCGGCGGAATCATTGCAATTCCGGTGTTCGGTTTCCTGTTCGATATGGATCAGCAGGCCGCGGAAGGAACGGCGCTGATCATGATCGTCGCCAACGTGCTCCTCGGCTTCTGGAAATACCGGCAACGCGGCGCCCTCCACTGGCGTTTGGCAGCGACGCTCGGAACATCCGCGAGTCTGTTCACCTACTTTACGGCGCACTGGGCGGTGCGCTTGCCGACCGGCGTTCTGCGGCTTCCTGGTATTCGCGGCCATCGTGCTGTTCCTGCATGGCTAGCGTTGTGACACCAGCCGTGCCACCGTCGGAAACGCGCGCCTTGCAACAAAGCGGCGACCCGAAGGAAGACGTGTTCGAGCTGGGGCTTTACACTTTCGGTGAGCTCACGCCGGACGCACGGACCGGCAAGGCGATCAGCGCCCAGCAACGCTTGGCGGAAATCCTCGCCGCGGCGCGGCTCGCGGACGGCTCGGGCCTCGACGTTTTTGCCGTCGGCGAACATCATCGACTGGACATGTCGATCTCCGCCACGGCGGTGGTGTTGGCGGCCATAGCCGCGACGACCCAACGCATCCGCCTGGCGAGCGCGGTCGTCATCCTCGGCACGGCCGATCCGGTGCGGGTGTTCGAGGATTTCTCGACCGTGGACCTGTTCTCAGGAGGCCGCGCCGAGCTGATCGTCGGACGCGGAATATTCACCGAGTCGTTTCCGCTCTTCGGCTACGACCTCGCCGACTACGACGATCTGTTCGCGGAAAAGCTCGATCTTCTGCTCAAGCTCAACGCCACCGAGCGCGTCAGTTGGCAGGGCCGCTTTCGGCCCGCCCTGCATGATGCGCCGATTCCGCCGCGTCCGGCGCAAGATCGTCTGCCGATCTGGGTCGGGACCGGCGGCACGCAGGCCAGTGTCGTCAGAGCCGGGGCGCTCGGACTGCCGTTGGCGCTCGCCAATATCAGCGTCGCTCCGGCGAAGCTGGCGCCTCTCGCCGATCTGTACCGGCGTGCGGGAATGCAAGCCGGCCACGATGCGTCGAAACTGAAGCTCAGTATGGCGGGTCACATGTACGTTCAGAAAAATTCGCAGGACGCCTTGAATGAATTCTATCCTCATTATGCCGGTTATTTTCGCAACCATACGCCGGCGCAACACCGCGCACGGGAAATCACATACGCCGATTATGAAGAGCGCGCCGGCCGCGACGGAGCCTTGTTTGTCGGCAGCCCGCAGCAGGTCATCGACAAGATTCTGCATGAGCGCGAGCTTTTTGGCCACCAGCGCTTCCTTGCGCAGATCGACATCGGCGGCCTGCCGTTCGCGAAGGTCGCGCGCGCGATCGAGCTGTTGTCGACGGAGATCGCGCCGGTAATTCGCGCTCAACCATCCGCCAGCGTGCGAGCGACGATGTCGTGAAGGTCGCGCGAGAGCGTCGGCGCCGCCGCCACGCGGCGCAGCGTCGCTTGCGCGCGTTCGCGCCGCCGCGCTTCGAGCGCGCGCCAGGAGCGGAACGCGCTCATGATGCGCGCCGCCACCTGCGGATTTTTCGGATCGAGCGCGAGCATGAGGTCGGCGACGAAATCATAGCCGGCACCGTCGATTCGATTGAACTGAGTGTGGTTTGCTTGCGCGAAGGCACCGATCAGCGCGCGCACCCGGTTGGGATTGGCCAGCGAGAACACCGGGTGCGTGGTCAGCGCGCGCACCCGGTCGAGAGTCGCGGGCTCGGGTATCGCCGCCTGCAGAGCGAGCCACTTGTCGATGATCAGCGGATCGTCGGCATAGCGGGCGTAGAAATCCGCGAGCGCCCGCGTGCGCTCGGGCCGCTCGTGCAGTGCAAGAGTTTCGAGCGCCGCCATGCGGTCGGTCATGTTGTCGGCGTTTTCGTATTGGGCGAACGCGCGCGTGATCGCGTCGCCGCGTTCGGTCGCCGCCAGAAGATCGAGGCAGGCGTTCTTGAGCGCGCGCCGCCCCGCGCTTTCGGCGTCGGGGCGATAGGGGCCGGAGGCGCTCATGCG
>JASHRY010000092.1 GCA_030037105.1 Xanthobacteraceae bacterium | reverse complement strand
TACTGTGTGCGGCCGTCTACGGCGGTCTGTATGCTTTGGCGCATTTCGTGCACCCCACGCCGCGCGAGATCACCGTATCGATCCCGCCGGACAAATTCTTTAAGAACCGCTGAGGGCGTCGGCCAATGGGGCGCAAAGCGGCTCATCGAACGCCTCGCGGAACGGCGCCGGCCGCACGGCCGTCCGATCCCAGGCCGATTGCGCTTTTCCTCGATATGCTGGCCGCCGAGCGCGGCGCGGAAAGGAACACGCTTACCGCCTACGGCCGCGACCTCACCGATTTCACTGCGTACCTGGCGCGCGCCGGACTTTCGGTCGCCGCGGCGGCGACCGAAGATTTGCGCGCTTATCTCGGCGAGCTTGCGAAACGCGGCCTGCGGCCGGCGACAATGGCCCGACGTCTCTCGGCGATCCGGCAGCTCTACCGTTTCCTCTATGCGGAGGGGATCCGCCGAGACGATCCCGCCGCCGTGCTCGAAGGTCCGAAGCGCGTCCGCGCGCTCCCCAAAACGCTGACGCTTGCGGAAGTCGACCGCCTGCTGCGCGCGGCGGCAAGCTTCGATCCAACCGCCCCCTTGCCGGCGCGGCTCCGCGCGGCACGGCTCGCCTGCTTCGTCGAACTCCTTTATGCCACCGGCCTGCGCGTCTCCGAACTCGTGGCCTTGCCGGCGTCGGCGGCGCGCCGCGACGCGCGCGTCATCGTCGTGCGCGGCAAAGGCAACAAGGAGCGGCTCGTGCCGCTCAACAATGCCGCCAAGCAGGCAATGGCGCATTACCTCGCGCTGGTGGCGCAGGCGCGCGACGCCCGAGACGACGGACGCTCGGGCTCCGTCCGCTCCCTTCCCCGCAAGCGGGGGAAGGAGGGGGAGTGGCTGTTCCCGTCCTTCGGCGACAGCGGTCATTTCACCCGCCAGCATTTTGCCCGCGAGCTCAAGGCGCTCGCCGCCGCCGCCGGATTGCGCCCGGAGCAGTTAAGCCCGCACGTCCTGCGCCACGCCTTCGCCAGCCACCTCCTGCACAACGGCGCCGACCTGCGCGTCGTGCAGACGTTGCTCGGCCATGCCGACATCTCAACCACGCAGATTTACACCCACGTGCTGGAAGAGCGCCTCAAGAGCCTGGTGCGCGATCTGCACCCGCTGGCGGAGGAATAGCTGGCCTCGAGTGGGATGCAAATGATTGAAGCTGGAGCTTTCTTGACTTGAGCGCGCTCTGCGGGCGAGTTTCCGCGCGTGCGGCGGCCGCCGTCGATCCTGCTGGTGCCAATCCTCGCCGATGCGCTCTTATCTCGACTTTGAGAAGCCGGTGGCCGAACTCGAGGCCAAAATCGAGGAACTGCGCGCGCTCGAGACCGGCGGCGACGCCATTGCGATCGGCGAAGAGATCAACCGCATCGAACTCAAGGCGGACCAGGCGCTCAAGGAGCTTTATGCCGAGTTGACGCCCTGGCAGAAGACTCAGGTGGCGCGGCATCCGCAGCGGCCGCATTGTCTCGATTACATTGCTCAGCTCATCGCCGATTTCGTCCCGCTTGCCGGCGACCGCACCTATGGGGAGGATGCGGCGATCATCGGCGGGTTCGGCCGCTTCCGCGGCGAGAGCATCTGCGTCATCGGCCACGAAAAGGGCTCCGATACCGACAGCCGACTCAAGCATAATTTCGGCATGGCTCGCCCGGAAGGCTACCGCAAGGCGACGCGACTCATGGGTCTTGCCGACCGCTTCGAAATTCCGGTCATCACGCTCATCGACACCGCCGGTGCCTACCCTGGAATCGGCGCCGAGGAGCGCGGCCAGGCGGAGGCCATTGCGCGTTCGACCGAGGCCTGCCTGCGCATCGGCGTGCCCAATATTGCGGCGATCATCGGCGAGGGCGGCTCGGGCGGGGCGATCGCGATCGCGACCGCGAACCGCGTCATCATGCTGGAGCACGCGATCTACAGCGTGATTTCGCCGGAAGGCGCGGCTTCGATCCTCTGGCGCGACACGGCAAAGGCGCAGGAGGCCGCCGCCGGCATGAAGATCACCGCCCAGGATATGCAACGTTTCGGCGTCGTCGATACCGTCGTGCCGGAACCGACCGGTGGCGCGCATCGCGATCCTGCCGCCGCCATTGCGGCAATCGGCGACGCGATCGCCGCCGCTTTGACCGAACTGCAGGGACTCGACCCCACGACCATCGTGCGGTTGCGGCGCGAGAAGTTCATGGCGATCGGGCGGACCATCGGCTGATTGCCGCCTTGGCCGGCTGCCGGCGCCGCGGCCCATCCATCCGCCACAATCTCGCCCGGAACGGTCCTCGCCCGGACGACTTCGCTCAGATTCGCGGAAAATTTACCTTTCATTCAGCACCGGCACGGTCAACCGCTCCGTCGAGGCCTCGGCTGCCTTGCGGAAGCCACTTCTTAAGGATAACGATTGGCCAGTGATGGATGGCACGGGGTTGATCCATCAATCGGGGAGCATTGAATTGATTCGCGCCAGCCTGGTCCGCGCGCTCATGGCGTCGGCGGTACTCGCCGGGGCATTGGCGCTTGCCGGCTGTTTCGGCGAGGACGGCTACGAGCTGCCCACGCAGGCGATGAAGGAATTATCGCCGCAGATGCTGGCGCTGCTCGACGAGAAGCATATGCCCAAGGACTCGCCGATCCTCATTCGTATTTTCAAGGAGGAATCGGAGCTCGAAGTTTGGAAGAAGGACACCACCGGCCGCTTCCAATTGCTCAAGGTCTATCCGATCTGCCGTTGGTCGGGCGACCTGGGGCCGAAAGTCAGGGAGGGCGACCGCCAAGCTCCCGAGGGCTTCTACACCATCACCCCCGATCTGATGCAGCCCAATTCCAGTTACTATCTCGCGATCAATACCGGCTTCCCCAACACCTTCGACAGGGCGAACGACCGCCACGGCGCGTTCCTCATGATCCATGGCGACTGCTCCTCGCGCGGCTGCTACGCTATGACCGACGAGCAGATCGGCGAAATCTATTCGCTCGCCCGCGAGTCGCTGCTCGGCGGCCAGCAATCGTTCCAGATCCAGGCCTATCCGTTCCGCATGACGCCGGCGAATCTGGCACGACACCGCACCAACCCGAACATGCCCTTCTGGAGAATGATCAAGGTCGGCTACGACCACTTCGAAGTGTCGCATCTCGAACCAAAGGTCGACGTGTGCGACCGGCGCTATGTGTTCGACGCCGTGCCTCCGCCCAATTCCACCAAGCCTCTCGTCTTCAATCCGACCGGTCGCTGCCCGGCCTTCGTGATTGCCTCGGATATCGCCGGGCCGGCACTGGAAAAGCAGCGTCGCGACGAAGCCCAATACGCGCAATTGGTCAAAGCCAATGTCTCGGTCGCGCCGATCAGGACCGGCCTCGATGGCGGCATGAACAGAGTCTTCCTGGCGCAAGTCGGCGGCCGCCTGCCGCCGGCGCGAGTCCCTTATCCTTTCTTGCCGTCGCAGCCGCCGCCCGTCGCTGCGGCTGATAATGGCGCCAACCGCCTGTTCGGCGGCCTGTTCGGATCGAAGCCTGCTGCGTCGACTCAAATCGCCGCCACCGATTCGGGATCGCAGGAACGCGGCAGCGCTGGGAGCGGCGGCTTCTTCAGCAACCTGTTTTCCTCGAACGGCGGCAAACCTCAGCAGGCGAATGCCGGCGACGAATTGCGCGGATCGCAGCCGGCGACCGGAACCTTCCCTGCGCAAAAGTCCAAGCACGCCACGCATACCGAGACGGCCTCCGCCGCCGGCGCGCGGCCGAAGCCCGGCAAGCCGCATAACGCCGAGCAGCCTAAGAGCGCGCCGCCGGAGACGGCTGCGGCGAAGGCGAAACCTGCCGCACAGCAGGAAGCCAACGCGGCAACGCCGCCGGCCGTCAACGGTGCCGTGATGAACGGCGCCCAGCCCGTGGTGCCTGCCGGAACCTTCAATAGTCGCTGGAGCGCGTTGCAGTAGTCGGATGACGACGACACTAAAGCGCGTCCAGGAAAAGTGGGAACCGGTTTCCCGTCCGGACGCGCGACAATACAAAAACTTAGAGCGGGATGACGATTCGAAGATAAGTCATCCCGCTCTCGTCGGAAGATCTCTATCCGACCTTCCGTCGTCAGTTTTCTGTCGCCGCGCTGTCGTCCGCTAAACGTATCGCCCGTGGCAATGCTTGAATTTCTTGCCTGAGCCGCAAGGGCAGGGCTCATTGCGCCCAACCTTGCCCCAACTGGTCGGGTCGTGCGGATTTCGCGCCGGCGGTTGCGGCCGCGCGGCCGCTGCTGCCGGCGCCGCCGAAGCCGCCGCGATTCCGGGGAGAGTACCGATACCGTGACGCGCCAGCGTCTCGGCGCCGGCCATCGCCAGCGCCATCTCGTCCTCGCCGGTCGTCGGATCGATCTTGTGCGCCGCCATGGCCGGCAGCGCCGCTGCCGATTGCGGCGGCGGTGGCGCCGCCATGATCTCGACCCGCATGAGCTGCGCGGTGACCGCCTCGCGCAGGTTCTGGCTCATGCTTTCGAACAAATTGAACGCTTCCGCCTTGTACTCGTT
>JASHRY010000091.1 GCA_030037105.1 Xanthobacteraceae bacterium | reverse complement strand
CTCATGCTAACGTGTTGTCATGCGGAGATGTTCTCCGCGGAGGCCGTTGTGACGGAAACTCTTTCGAGTGGTCCCGCCAGGGAGGAGCGGCGCGCCGATACGGACGAGATGGGTGTCCGATCGCGCCTTGACGCGGCGTTGCGGCGGGCGCGTTGGACGATGTTATGGGAGCGTGCGTGGCCGACACTGGCGACGTTGGCCGCCGTCGTCGGACTTTTCCTCACCGTATCGTGGCTCGGACTGTGGCTCCATCTGCCGCCGCTCGCCCGCGCCGCGGCTGTGGTTGCGTTCGCAATTGCGGCGCTGGCGGCCGCGGTCCCGCTCGTCCTCTTGCGCATGCCCGTTACGACCGACGGCCTGCGCCTGCTCGATCGCGGCAGCGGCCTTCGCCATCGCCCGGCGACCGCGCTCGTCGATCAACTCGCGGTCACGCCGACAGACCCCTACTCGAAGGCGCTTTGGAACGCGCATATCGCGCGCACGCTCGGCGCCGCGCGCGCCTTCAGAGCTGGCTTCCCCTCGCCGCGCGCCGCGCTGCGCGATCCCTATGCGCTGCGGGGCCTTATCCTCATCGCCTGCATCGCCACCTTCGTCGCTGCCGGCGGCGAGCGCTGGAAACGCATTGCGGCGGCGTTCGACTGGCAGGGTGTGGTCCTGCCGGCGAACTTCAGGGTCGATGCATGGGTCACTCCGCCCGCTTATACCGACAAGCCCCCAATTGTTCTGGCCGGCATTCATCCCGGCGAGATCGCGCGGCGGGGTGAGGGGGCCGGCGAGGCTGTGTCCGTTCCCGTCGGCAGCACGCTTATCGTGCGCGCGACCGGCAAGCTCGATTTTGATGTCGCCGCCAAGGGTGGCCTGACTGCCGCGAAGGGCAAAACGCACGCGCCCGCCGGCACGCAGGAGCGGCGGTTCAAGATCATGGCTGCGGGCACAGCGACGCTGCGCGGCGTCGACAATGACCTCGCTTGGTCGTTCAACGTCATTCCCGACAAGCCGCCGACCATTGCGCTCACCAAGGACCCCGAGCAGGAGGGCCGCGGCACGCTGCTTTTGTCATACCGGATCGAGGACGATTACGGGGTTACCGAGGCGCGAGCGACCTTTACGCGCAAAGACGCGCCGGCCGCCTCGGGCGAAGGAGCGGCGCATCCGCTCTACGGACCGCCGGATTTTGCGCTCGACCTGCCGCAGGCGCGCACCCGCCATGGCGTGGGCGAGACCATCAAGGATCTGACCGACCACCCCTGGGCCGGTGCCGAGGTGGTTATGACGCTCATCGCCCGCGACGAGGGCGGCAACGAGGGCAGGAGCGAGCCGTTCACGATGCGTCTGCCCGAACGCGTTTTCACCAAGCCGCTGGCGCGGGCGCTGGTCGAACAGCGGCGCAATCTCGCGCTCGACGCCCGCGCGCGGCCGCGCGTCATCACCGCGCTCGATGCGCTGGCGATGGCGCCGGAGAAGTTCACGCCCGACGCCGGAATTTATCTCGGATTGCGCACCATCTTCTGGTCGCTTGTTCGCGCCAAGACCGATGATGATCTGCGCGACGTGGCGGCGCGGCTGTGGTCGATGGCGGTGCAGATCGAGGACGGTGACATGTCCGAGGCCCAGGTCGCGTTGCGCAACGCCGAGGATGCGCTGCGCCAGGCGCTCGAGCGCGGCGCCAGCGACAAAGAGATCAAAGCGCTCATGGACCAATTGCGTGCGGCGACGGATCGCTTCCTGCAGGCGATGCGGGAGCAACTGAAAAACAATCAACGTCTCGTCCGTCCGCTCGACCGCAATGCGCGCGTCCTGAGCTCGCAGGACCTCAAGAACATGCTCGACCGGCTGGAGAACATGGCGCGCAACGGTTCCCGCGAGGCCGCGCGTCGGCTTTTGCAGGAGCTTCAGCAGATGATGGAGAGCCTGCAGGTAGCGACGCCGGACATGAACGGCGATGATCTCGGCGACATGATGCCGGAGCTCGACGAGCTCGGCGACATGATCCGCGAGCAGCAGGATCTGCGCGACCGCACGTTCCGCGAGGGCCAGGATCGGCGCCAGCAGAACGCCGAGCGCGGCCGGCAAGGCCAGCAAGGTCGGCGGCCGGACGAGGCGATGGACGAGCTGCGGCAAAGCCAGCGGGCGTTGCGCGACCGGCTCAACAAGCTGCTCGAAGACTTGAAGAACCGCGGCTTCGGTCGGGGGGAGGATCAACAAGGTCAGCAGGATCAGGGCCAGGAGGAAATGAATGAGCTTGGCCACGCCGGGGAGGCGATGGGCGAAGCCGAAGGCGAACTCGGCGAAAGCAACGCCGACAGCGCCGTCGATTCACAAGGGCGCGCGCTCGACGCACTGCGCAGGGGCGCGCAGGGGCTCGCGCAATCCATGCAACAGCAGCAGGGTTCCGGCTCCGGCCGCGCCGGCCGGCTCGGACTGCCGCGTGCGCGCGAAGATACCGATCCTCTCGGCCGGCCGCTGCGCGGGCGCGACTATGGCGACGATTACACCGTGAAGGTGCCGAGCGAAATCGATGTCCAGCGCGCCCGCCGCATCATTGAGGAATTGCGCCGGCGTTTCGGCGATGTCGGCCGTCCGCAGCTCGAGCTTGATTACATCGAGCGGCTGCTGAAGGATTATTGAGGCCAACGCGGCCCGATAGTTTGTAACTTGCCGCGTCGATATGGCCACACCGCAAATTTTGCGGGCGGTCGCTGCGTTGGACGTCTCAGTTGCGGCGGCGGGCGCGCCGCCGCCGGCCGTTATACCCGTCATGAGATCGAAGAAGCGCAAACGTTCTCGCCGCGCTCGGCTCGTGAGGGTTTTTTCGCTCATTCTCACGCCAGCAGGAATGCGGAACTCGAACGCACGCGAAAAGCCAACGTCGTCACGCCTCTATAAGGCATTCTTCATCCGCCACCTTCGCGGCCGAGGAAAACTCCTCAATTATTAATGCCTTCCAACCGATTCTTAACACTTCCTTGCTAGCGGTGCGGCCGTCGCCGTCGTCGCCCGTGCCCCCGCTTACGGCGGCGCAGAGGTCGTTGTGGCATCGGTCGATTCCGAGCGCGCGCCGCGTTCACCCTGGCGGATATCGCTCAGCCCGTCCCCGCGTGCGTATCTTGGCGGCGCAATATCGCGCGTGCGCGCGTTGTTCGCCGACGGCAGCGATTCCTCGCTGGCGCGGCGGCTTGCCGGCGCCGCCTTCATCATCCGCGTCATCAGCGCGTTGATCGCCTTCCTGTCGCAGATTCTGCTCGCGCGCTGGATGGGCCGCTTCCAGTTCGGCATCTACATCTATGCCTGGACCTGGGTGTTGCTGATCGGCGGCATGGTCGATCTCGGCCTCGGCACCGCGGCGCAGCGCTTCATTCCCGAATACACCGAGCACAAGCAATGGCGGTTGCTGCGCGGATATCTGCACGGCGGCCGTTGGCTCGCGGTCACCATCGCGACGGCGATTGCCGGTCTTGGCGCCCTCTTCGTTGCGGCGCTCGCGCCGCATCTTGGCGCCGGGACGATCGTTCCGCTTTACCTTTCCTGCGCCGCGCTGCCGATTTTCGCCCTCGGCCAAGTGCAGAGCGGTATCGCCCGCTCCTACAACTGGGTCAATCTCGGGCTGGCGCCGGTCTACGTGCAGCGTCAGCTCGTGCTGCTGCTGCTCGTCGGCCTCGCCTATGCGTTTGGACTGCCGACGGACGCGACGACGGCGACGCTCGCCGGCATCGTGGCGTTGTGGAGCGTCACCATCGGCCAGATTGTGGTGCTCAATCGACGGCTCTCGACCGCGGTCGAGAGCGGACCGAGGGCTTACGCGGTGCGCGCCTGGCTTGCGACCTCGGCGCCGATCTTCATGGTCGAAGCCTTTTATCTGCTGCTCACCTATTCCGACGTGATCGTCCTGCAGCAGTTCCGCCCGCCCGACGAGGTCGCAATCTATTATGCCGCCGCCAAGACGCTGTCGCTTGTTGCCTTCATTTATTTCTCGGTGGCGCAGACGATCGCCCACAAATTCGCCGAGTACCACGTCGCCGACGACCGCAAGCGGTTGGCAGAGTTTCTCAGGCTGTCGATCCGGCTGACATTCTGGCCCTCGCTCGCCTCGATTCTCGTCCTGCTCGCGCTCGGCGAGCCGCTGCTGCATCTGTTCGGCCGCGGCTTCGTCGCCGGCTACTATCTCATGTTTATCATTGCCGTCGGGCTGCTAGCGCGCGCGTCGGTCGGCCCGGCCGAACGGCTGCTCAACATGCTCGGCGAGCGGCGCTCCTGTGCGCTCGTCTATGCCGGCTCGTTCGCGATCAATATCGCGCTGTGCGTCGGGCTGATCCCGTGGCTGGGAATCGCCGGCGCCGCGGTCGCGAACGCCGTTGCCTTGGTACTCGAATCGACGAGCCTGTTCTTCGTCGCCAAATATCGCCTGGGACTTCACTGCCTGATTTTCGGCGCACCCGGGATGCACCGAGGCTCGGCATGACGGTCAAGATCTCGACCGATCAGGCGGCGATCCTCGCGCTCGAAGGCGCCGCGTCGCCGATCACGAACAAGCGCCGCGCCATCCTCGCCGATCGCTCTGCGGCCCATGCGCTCACGGCCGAATGGCGCGCGCTCTCGCAACTCGAACCCATCGCCGGCGAATGGCGCGAGCTTGCCGCGCGCGCTCTCGAGCCCAACGTTTTTTACGAGCCGGCCTTTGTGCTCGCTGCGGCGCGGCTGTTCGGACGCGAGGCGGGCGCGGTGTTGGTCTGGTCGGGGACGAGCCCGCGCCGGCTTCTCGGGTTCTTTCCGGCGCGGATGGAAACGCGGCGTTACGGCCTCAAGCTGCCGGTCCTCGCCGGCTGGACGCATCCCTATGCGCCGCTCGGCGTACCGCTCGTCGAGCGCGAGGCGGTCGAGCCGGTCATTTCCGCCTGGCTCGCCCACCTCGCCGCCGACGAGGCACAGCCGGGATTATCGTTATTGCCCTTCGTACCCGGGAACGGTCCCTTCGCCGCGGCTCTCCAGGCCGTTCTCCAGCGCGCGCAAATGCCTGTCGCCGATTTCAATCGCCATCAGCGGGCGTTGCTCGCCCCGGGCGGCGAACGGCCGCGTTACCTCGATCAGGCGCTGGGCGTGCGCAAGCACAAGGAGCTGCGCCGGCTCGGCCGGCGCCTGGCCGAGATGGGCGCGGTGCTGTTCACGTCGGCGACGGAGCCCGCGGCTGTCGTTGCCGCGACGAAGGACTATCTCGCCCTTGAGGCGGGCGGCTGGAAGGGAAGAGCCGGCACCGCCGCGGCGAGTCACGACGATGTCCGGCGCTTTATCGACGGCGCAGTCCGCGACTTGGCCGCAGACGGCAAGGTCGCGGTCAACCGCATCCTGATCGACGGGCGCGCGATCGCCGCCGCGATCATCTTGCGCAGCGGCAACGTTGCCTGGTTCTGGAAGATCGCCTATGACGAAACGTTCGCGCGCTTCTCACCGGGCGTCATGCTCACGGTGGCGCTCACGGAGGGGTTCGTCGAAGACTCAAGCGTCGATCGCGTCGACTCCTGCGCGACGGCCAACCATCCGATGATCGACCATATCTGGCGCGAGCGTTTGGCGCTCTGCGACCGCCTGATCGCGGTCCGTCCGCGGGCGCCGTTTGCGAGCGCGCGGCGCCTGGAGACATTGCGCGCGGCGGCCCTCGCCGCAGCCAAGCGGATAGGCGGCCATCTCCGCCGCTATAACGTCATCGCGCGCTGATCCCGGATCTCGCTGTCACTCGAACTGGGCTGCACTGTCAGGTCGAATCCGCGGCGGCCGGGACGAATTTCAACGCGACGCCGTTCATGCAGTAGCGCAGGCCGGTGGGCTTGGGGCCGTCGTTGAAGACATGGCCGAGATGGCCGCCACAGCGGTGACAGGAGATTGCCGTCCGGATCATGCCGTACGAATGGTCTTTTGTTTCGTCCACCGCGCCGTCGAGCGGCGCCCAGAAGCTCGGCCAGCCGGTGCCGCTGTCGTATTTGGTCTTCGACGAGTAGAGCGGCAGGTCGCAGCCGGCGCAGGCGAATATGCCGGCGCGATGCTCTTTGAGGAGCGGGCTGCTGAACGGCGGCTCCGTGCCCTCGTGCCGAAGCACCTCATAGGCTTCCGGGCTGAGAAGCTTCCGCCACTCCGCGTCGGTGTGCGTGACTTCGTATTTGGCCGCCGCCTTGGCGGCATGGGGCCGCGCCAGGCGGCCGAGCGATAGCGCCGCGACCCCGGCGGCTCCGGCGTAGAAAACATGTCTGCGGGTCAACATCGTCCGTCCTCCTGGGCCGATCGGACATGGCCCCGATATCTTCGTCGAAGCGCACGCCGCCGCCCATATAGACGAAGTCGCGATCCTGGTCACGCGCGCAGGCGGTAACGAAGACAGCAATACCGCGTGAACGACCGCCATCCGGCACGCGCCAGCACAGGCCGGGAAATCGCGCACGGTTGCGGTCGAGCGTGATCCACGAGATCAAATCGGCACCTCCGCCGCCACCCACTCGATGGGCCGGCGCCACGGCAATCGCTTGAAAATGGAGTTTCGCATCCGACTGAGGTGGCGCATTTTGATCGATTTGTAGAAGGCGCGTTGCTGTAAACCCCATTGTACCGTCTTGGGATGTAGAAGCGCGTAATCAGTTGAATGGGGAAATCGATAACAACGACGCATGCCCGTCAGGTATTCGTTCAACCGCATTGTCCAATATAAATGCGGCAGATTGCGCAGGATTCTGGTTTGATCCTCCCATGAGATTTTGTATGTCGAATCCGCCAGGTTCATCTCACTCGGATGTGGCGGCTGATCGCTGTCGTGCAGGATGTTAATGCGCGGCAATGTGCAGGCGTCGATATCAAACCGCTCCATCATCTCGAATACCTTGGGAAGGCCCATCACTAGTCGTTCGCTTGGTAATTCGTCGGGATCGAGGTAAAAGATCAGCCGGCCTCGACACAAAGATTTCAAATAATTCCGCTGCTTTGCGAAGTTTTTTTGGAGCGCCCGCTGATAGAAACGCAGCGGCATTCGATCCTCATATCTTCGGATGATCTCAACGCAATCAGGATCGGAAAAATCATCTAAAACAACGATTTCATCAATGACGCCGAGAGCCGGAGCGAGTGACTGCATCAGCCATTGAAAGGGCAGGGCCTCGTTATGGGTCAGCAGTGCAACGCTAATTTTAACCATGCGTTCCACGAAGGTTGCCAATCTTTGATCGCGCGCGCGGCCGCATCCACGGCCCATCGCTAGCATGCCATGTTACGCGCGCTCAATAGCGGTCCATTTTGCATCCCTCGACGATGGGCCGGAGCCGCCGCCACTGCCGCCGCGTGTACTCGTCGAGCTATCGTGGCATTTATCCTCGCATCCGCATAATATCATTCGTCGGCCGCCGGCGCCGGTTAATCACAGGCACGCGTCGTCAGCGAGGAACAGACCGGGCGATGCTCAGCCCTCAAGCCAGCGCATCCCGTCGCGAGCCGATGCGCCGATTTCGTGTGTTGTTCTTGCAGACCGAGCCGCTTGCGGGGGAGGTGCGGATTCGACCGCTGCTCGATTGGCTCCGGTCGCAAAACCAAATCGACGGCTACGCGGTCGTCGACCGCGACATGCGCATCAGCGGCGATGTCGCGGCGCATTACGACGCCGTCATCATTCATCGCAATCCGAGCACGCGGCAAATGGCCTGGCTCAAGCGGACCGCACCGCGCTTTGCTTACGACATCGACGATCTGTTGCTGGGCGGCCCGGACGTCGGCCCGCGCGGCCGGCGCGCCGCGGAGTCCGAATCGGTCGCCTGGTGTCTGAGGAACGCGCAATGTATCACGGCGCCGTCACGGCGTCTCATCTCGACGCTCGAAACGCGTCTTGGCGAGACACTCGGCAGCCGCAGCCTCCTGGTTTTGAATGCCGGAGCCGAAACTCCGCCACCGAAAAAGGCCTTCGCCCGGCCGCGCCTGTTATGGGTTTCAAGCGCGGCCCTGCCGGCAAGCGACGACATCCTCTCCGTCTGCAAAGGTATCGACGCGGCGTTGCGCATAATCGACACCGATATCGTGCTCCTGGGCCGCTTCGCGCCGGACGTTCTCGGACAATTCGGACGATATGAGCACATATCCCGGCTGTCCCATGCACGATACAGAACGTTGCTCGCGCAAGGCCCGTTCATCGCCGCAGCGCCGCTGCCAACGGACCTGCCGCCGGATCAACAAGCATTCTTTGACTGCAAGTCCGACCTCAAGGCGGCCGAGTACGGGTCGAGTCGCATTGAGGCGGTCTATGCGCCGGCTCCACCCTACATCGAGAGCGACTTGCCGTGCTGCATCGCGCCGGCAAATAGCGCTGCAGATTGGCAAAGATCGATTCTCGCCGTTGCCGGAAGATTTCCGCGCGGAGGAAATGAGCTCGCGGAGCACGCCGCCTTCATTGCGCGGCGGCCGAGCGTCATCGCGCTCCGGCTTTTGGCCGCTCTGTCACGGGCGCAAAGCACCCCGGAGCGCTCGATTGCATTCCGGGCGCGGCCGACGCCCGCCGTATTTCGCAACATCGAGCGCGATTTCCGAAAACTCCGGGCAAGGTTATTTCCGCGACGTTCGGCGCGCCGCCCGGACCGCCGCGACGGCCCTTGACCTCGGCCGATTTCCGAATGCTCATACCAGCGGCATTAAACGCCGACTCGTGTTGGTGTCATCATCCGCGCCGGCGGATGATCCAGTATTCGCTGACACATCGGTGTTGACTGCATCGTCCGCCTTCGCCTTCGCGGACGATGACAGGCATGGATGACTGTTCAATGCCATTGGTATCAGTCCGGCACCGGCATCGACGGCGTGATGACCGCCGGTTTCATTATTTGTGCAACCTCGGCCACCGGACGGTAATGGGAATCGTTTTCGATGACGTCGGCCGCGACGGTGCGACCGTCGAGCGGCACCACGTTGCGGCCATATTCAATTCCGTTCTTAGAAAAGAAGCCGGCAAGCGCCGGCTCCTCGACACGGGCGAGCGCCGTCTCGAGATCGCCCTGCGCGAACGGCTCGGACAACACAACGCCGGCGTCGGCGGCGCGAACATGTCCGGCAAAACCGCAGCAAGCCGAGGCGACAACCGGAACACCATTGACGATCGCTTCCAATATGACCTGGCCGGTCACGTCCCTGCGTGCGGGATGGACGAGCACGTCGGAGACCGCGAAGAACTGCGGAATATCTTCGCGGTAACCGAAGAAACGCACGCGGTCGAAGACACCGAGCCGGCGCGCTTGCGCGGCCGCTGCTCGCCCTTCGCCGCGGTCCGCCGTCGTGCCGACAATGAGCAGGGTGGCATTCGGCTTCACGGCCAGAGCCGCAAGCACGCGATCGAGACCCTTGACATGGGGTTTGGCGCCAATCCAGAGCCAGACTGGGCCGCCTGCCGGCAACCGGAGAGCGGCGCGAAGTTCGTTGCGCCGGTCAGGCCGGCGGAGGTCGGGCCGGCGACGGGCTGGTTCGATGACCGGCGGAATAACCGTGAACCGATTCATGCCGAGCCCCCAATATTGCCGGTAGGCATCCGCCAATTCACGCGTCACGGCAATGATGTGAGTGGATGAGGACGGCCGGAAGGATTCGCCTTCCAATCTCAAGCGCGCCCGGTATCGCGGCAAAATCCGCTGCCAGCGGCTGCGTAGCCGATCTTCGACCGGCGGGTCGGCGCAGTAGAGGATGTCGAGGCCGATGATCTTGTTGAAGCCGACAACTCGATCAAATTGGCCGGCCACGGCGGCATTGAACTGCCGGGCAAAAGCCCAGTCGGTTCCGTGGTTGGTGTAGGCGCGAACCGGCAGCAACCTCAGGGGCAAGTGTTCCGGAAGCTCACAAAGATTATGCGACGTGAACAGCGTGACCTTGTGACCGCGATCGAGCAAGAGGCGGGCGACGCCGAGGCAATGACGCTGCAGCCCCCCTTCGGGGAAGAGTCGAACGATGCCGAATGCCAAACGCATGGCGGATCAAGTCCAATTGTCACGCTTGACATCCTTGATCGCGCGTCCCTGCGATGATCCCGTCATCTGCCACGAACCTGCAACGCGCCCCGTCTCTCGTGTCGAGCGCAATCCAATTACATTAAACCAAATTACGCTCCGGCTTCCTGGGGAGCATGATCTTTATCGGAAAATCGATTCCCACTTTTCCGGATCATGCTCTGGTCGACCGGTTTTCCAGTCTCCGGCTTGGGCGCTGGTCAAACCTCGACGCAAGCGTTCTTATCTCAGCCACCCGACCGGCGCAACGAACCATCTCATATCATGCACCCGTCCGTAAGACCGGTCTCGCCCGGTAAAAGAAACCGGGCCCTTGCGGACCCGGTCCGAGTGCGCCGGCGTTGGGGGCGCCGGCGATCACCGTCCAGAGGGGAACAGCTACCGGCATGACGGTTGCCTTTTGGGAGGACGTGGCGACCGCTTGCTCCGTAGCGCGCATATCATATGCGATTCGCACTGCGGTCATACAATGTGACGACATGCCAGCCATGCGATGCTGGCAAAATGATTGCGTCCTCTGCGTATGCCGAGAAGTGAAGGGGGGACGAAGCAATTCCATTTCCTCATCTCCCGCGCACGCGGCGAATGGAAAGTGGGGCGGGACAAGTTTTGCGTCGCTCGCGCATCGCCGCACGGCAGGCGGAATTGTTAGAAATTCCAACGTTGCGCGTTGGCGACAAGAAAGTCGCGAAAGGCCTGCACGCGCGCGACGTTCTTGAGCTCTTCCGGATAGACGAAGAAGGCGTCGAGCGCGATCGGATCGGCTTCGGAGAAGAGCTGCACCAAGCCGCCGTCGCCCTCGACCAAATAGTCCGGCAGCATGGCAATGCCAATGCCGCGCTGGCAGGCGCGCAGAATGCCGAGAATATTGTTGATGACGAGGTGAGGCGTGCGCGGTCCCTTGCCGTCGCGCCCCATCTCGGTCAGCAGCAGCGAGCGTTGCAGATAGCTCGGCACATTGCCGCCGAGCGACAGCAAACGGTGATTGTCGAGTTCCTCGAACGTGCGCGGCGTGCCGAAGCGTTTGAGATATTCGGGGGAGGCGTAAGCGTGGACATGCACTGAAAACAGCTTGCGCTGGATCAAGTCCGGCTGCGTCGGCTGGCGCAGCCGGATGGCGACGTCGGCCTCGCGCATGGCCAAATCCAGCTCCTCTTCGGTGGTGAGCAGTGTGATGTGCACTTCCGGGTAAAGATCGACGAACTCGCCGAGCCGCGGCGTGAGCCAGTGCACGCCGATGCCCGGCGTCGTGGTCACCCGCAAGTCGCCGTTCGGCCGCTCGCGGCTGTCGGTCAGCTTGGCGCGTGCGGCTTCCAGCTTTATGAAAACGTCGTGAGTGGTGCGATAGAGCAGTTCGCCCTGTTCGGTCAGGATCAATCCGCGGGCATGGCGATGGAACAGCGAGACTGCAAGCTCCTGTTCGAGGGCGCTCACCTGCCGTGACACCGCCGATTGCGAGAGCGAGAGTTGCTCGCCGGCATGGGTGAAGCTGCCCGCCTCGGCCGCGGCGTGAAAGACCTTAAGCTTATCCCAATCCATGTTTTCGAACACCTTCTCCCGCTTCCCGCGCAGCAGGAAGAGAAGAGACAAATCATTCCGCTGCCAGGCGCGACTCGGCTTCGCCGTGCGCGGCGAGGAATTTTTCGGCTTCGAGCGCAGCCATGCAGCCCAATCCGGCGGCGGTGACGGCTTGTCGGTAGACATCGTCGGCGACATCGCCGGCCGCGAACAAGCCGACGACCGAGGTCGCCGTCGAATGCGGAGCGGTCTTGATGTAGCCGGACGGTTTCATCTCCACCTGGCCGGCGACGAGTGCGGTCGCCGGCGTATGGCCGATGGCGATGAAAATGCCATCGACCGGGCGCTCGTGAATCGCGCCGGTCTTGACGTTCTTCAGCCGCGCACGGGTCACTTTACGCGGATTCTCCAGGCCGCCGATGTCGTCGAGCACCGTGTCCCAGATGACGGCGATCTTCGGATTCTTGAACAGCCGGTCCTGCAGAATCTTCTCCGCGCGCAGACTGTCGCGCCGGTGCACGAGCGTGACCTTGCTGGCGAAATTGGTGAGGAACAGCGCCTCTTCGGCCGCGGTATTGCCGCCGCCGATGACCAGGACCTCCTTGCCGCGATAGAAGAATCCGTCGCAGGTCGCGCAGGCGGATACGCCATAGCCACGGAATTTCTGCTCCGACGGCAGGTCGAGCCAGCGCGCCTGGGCGCCGGTCGCCAGAATCAGCGTCTCCGCGACATAGATGTCGCCGGAATCGCATTCCACGCGGAACGGGCGCCTGGCAAGATCGACCTTGCCCGCGTGATCGGCGACGAGCTTGGTGCCGACATGGGCTGCCTGCTTCGCCATCTGTTCCATGAGCCACGGCCCTTGGATCACGTCGGCGAAGCCTGGATAGTTCTCGACATCCGTGGTGACGGTCAGTTGGCCGCCGGGCTCGATGCCTTGGATCAGGACCGGATTGAGCATGGCGCGGGCGGCATAGATCGCCGCCGTATAGCCCGCAGGTCCCGATCCGATGATGACGATTTTGGCGTGGGTGGTTTTCGTCACCGGCGCGTCCATCCATTAAGGCAGGTTGATGCACCGATCGCCTGCCTGGAAGCCCCGCGAAGTCGGTTATCTGGACTTCCGCCGACGGCCCGCGTGCCGGAATGCGAAAATACCCGGCAGGTGCGCAGCCATTCGCTGCAATGTAGGGATTTTCAGGAGCTATGCAAGATATGCAACCCATTCATCCAGCAGATCATTCCGGGATACAGGCACAGCCTGCGAGCCCGCAATCCATGACCGGAGGGAGGATTTTGACGCGTTCAGTGGCGTTCGGGCGCCGGTTTTCGGGACTCACCGCAGCCTGTCGCCGGACCGCCACGCCTTGCACCTTCCGTTGGCTCGGCGCCGCAATGACGGCGCACGGACTTACTTCCATTCGATCTTGACGATCTCGTAGGCCTTGGCGCCGCCGGGGGTGACGACCTCGACTTGGACGCCCTTTTTCTTGCCGACGAGAGCCCGTGCCAGCGGCGAGGTGATGGAAATCTTGCCCTTCTTGGCGTCGGCCTCGGGCTCGCCAACGATCTGCCAAACCGTTTTCTTGTCGGTATCCTCGTCGATCAGGGTCACGGTCGCGCCGAACGTGATCGTGTCGCCGGAAAGTTTCGACACGTCAATGATTTCGGCGCGCGCCAGCTTGTCCTCGAGCTCGGCGATGCGGCCCTCATTGATCGATTGCGACTCCTTGGCCGCATGGTATTCGGCATTCTCCGAGAGATCGCCATGGGTGCGCGCGTCGGTGATTTGCTGGATGATGCGCGGCCGCTCCACTTGCTGGCAATGCTTGAGTTCGGCCTCAAGCGCAGCATAGCCCTCTGCCGTCATCGGAATCTTGTCCATCGATCCTCAACCTCCAAAGCCGCAGAGACAAAACTTCCGTCGCGGGCCGAAGCATCGCTTGGCCACGCGACTACAAACTCTGTCTCTACAGCCGTCGCTTAGGCTGCTCCGATTCAGGATCAGAGGCGGCCGCAAAATAATGTTGCAGCGCATAGACCTCGAGGTCTCCCCCGAGATAGGCCTTGATACCCTGCGCTGCGGCGACGGCCCCTGAGAGAGTGGTGTAGTATGGGACTTTATGCAAGAGGGCCGCGCGCCGGAGCGACCGGCTGTCGGCAAGCGCCGTTGCCCCCTCCGTGGTGTTGAAGACGAGGTGCACCTCGCCGTTCTTGATGGCGTCGACAATATGCGGACGACCTTCCGCCACCTTGTTGATCTTGACCGCGGCAACGCCCTCCCCGGCGAGGTAGCGCTGAGTCCCTGACGTGGCCAGGATCCGGAAGCCCAACGCAACGAGCAGGCGGACCGTCGCGAGAATGCGAGGTTTGTCGGCATCCTTGACCGAGACGAATACGGTGCCGCTCTGCGGCAGCCGCGAGCCGCCGCCGAGCTGGCTCTTGACGAAGGCGATGTTGTAGTCGCGGTCGATGCCCATGACTTCCCCGGTCGACTTCATCTCCGGTCCGAGTACGGTGTCGACGTCCGCTCCGAAACGCGCGAAGGGAAAAACCGCCTCCTTGACGCCGATGTGGCGGGCGGCGGCGGGCTCGAATCTCCGCGGCTTCAGCGTGAAGCTTTTCAGCGATTCGCCGGCCATGATCCGCGCCGCGATCTTGGCCGCCGGGATGCCGGTCACCTTGGCGAC
>JASHRY010000090.1 GCA_030037105.1 Xanthobacteraceae bacterium | reverse complement strand
AGGCTCCTCCTCCCCCTGCAAGGGGGAGGATGGGAGGGGGTCTGCGGCCTCGCGGTTCTCGCGGACGAAAGCGATGACCGCCCGCGCGCGTCGCTTGCGCCGGGAAGCCACCGAAGCCGAGAAGAAGCTCTGGTATGTCCTGCAACGCGGTCAAATGGCGGGCTTGAATTTTCGCCGTCAGCATCCGCTCGGGCGATATGTGGTGGATTTCTATTGTCCGGCCATCAGGCTTGCTATCGAAGTCGATGGCGGAGAGCACAATGAGCCGCGTCATCAAGCTCACGATGTGCGCCGGTCGCGGTGGCTGCAATCCAAGGGCATAACCGTACTCCGGTTCTGGAACAATGATGCATTGAGGAACATCGAGGGGGTTTGGCAAGAGATCGCATGCATGGCCGAGGCATTGAAATTGCGGCAGGCGACCCCCACCCCGACCCTCCCCCTTTCAGGGGGAGGGAGCGCTGCGGCGTGGATCGACCGATGAGCGCTGCTCGGCGTGCGCGGCTTCACTGCTCCTCCCCCTGCAAGGGGGAGGATGGGAGGGGGTCTGCGGCCTCGCGGTTCTCGCGGACGAAAGCGATGACCGCCCGCGCGCGTCGCTTGCGCCGGGAAGCTGTCTTCAGACTGCGCCTGCGGCAAGCGACCCCCACCCCGACCCTCCCCCTTGCAGGGGGAGGGAGCGCTGCGGCGGGGATCGACCGATGAGCGTGCGCCGCCTCGCCGAGAAGCAGCCGCCGAGCTTTGCCTTCACCCCGGCCAATCTGGAATGGGCGAAGGTGCAGATTGGCAAATATCCGCCGGGCCGCCGGCAATCGGCGGTGATCCCGATCCTCTGGCGGGCGCAGGAGCAATCGGGCGGCTGGCTGCCGCAGAAGGCGATCGAGGCGGTGGCGGACATGCTCGGCATGGCGAAGATCCGCGTGCTCGAAGTCGCCACCTTCTACACCATGTTCAATCTTTCCCCGGTGGGGCGATTTCACGTGCAGCTCTGCGGCACCACGCCGTGCATGCTGCGTGGCTCGGAAGAGCTGAAGAAGGTCTGCAAGCGCCTGATCGGCGAGCATGACCGCGTTGCCGCCGACGGCATGTTCTCCTGGACCGAGGTCGAATGCCTGGGCGCCTGCGTCAACGCGCCGATGGTGCAAATCAACTACGATTACTATGAGGACCTTACGCCGGAAACGCTGACTCGCATTCTCAACGCCCTGGCCGCGGGACGACAGCCGAAGCCGGGCCCGCAGATCGAGCGGCAGTGCTCGGCGCCGGTGGGCGGCGAGACCACGCTGACCGATTCATCGATCTACGCCGGCCGCGGCAAGCCGGCGTCGCCGGACGAAGCCGCGAACGTTCACCAGGCTGCGGTGCCAAAAGCCCCGATCGCCGATGCAACCGATCCGAGGCGCCGATAAAAAATGCTCGCTGACAACGACCGTATCTTCAAGAACCTCTACGGCCGGCACGATTGGGGTGTTGCCGGCGCGCGCGCGCGCGGCGCCTGGGACGGCACCAAGGCGATCCTGGAAAAAGGCCGCGACGCCATCATCAACGAGGTCAAGGCGTCGGGCCAGCGCGGCCGCGGCGGCGCCGGATTCCCGACCGGCCTCAAATGGTCGTTCATGCCCAAGCAGTCCGACGGCCGGCCGAACTATCTCGTGGTCAACGCCGACGAGTCGGAACCAGGCACCTGCAAGGACCGCGAGATACTGCGCCACGATCCGCATCTGCTGGTGGAAGGATGCCTCATCGCCGGCTGCGCCATGGGCGCGCATACCTGCTACATCTATGTGCGCGGCGAATTCGTGCGCGAACGCGAACGGCTGGAAGCCGCCGTGCAGCAGGCCTACGACGCCAGGCTCATCGGCAAGAACAACGTCCACGGCTTCGACTTCGACATCATCGTGCATCACGGCGCCGGCGCCTATATCTGCGGCGAGGAGACGGCGCTGCTTGAGAGCCTCGAAGGCAAGAAGGGAATGCCGCGATTGAAGCCGCCGTTCCCGGCCAATATGGGCCTCTACGGCTGCCCGACCACGGTCAACAACGTCGAGACCATCGCCCAAATACCCGACATCATGCGGCGCGGCGCGTCCTGGTTCGCTGGGATCGGTCGGCCGAACAATACCGGCACCAAGCTCTTCTGCATTTCCGGCCACGTCGAGCGGCCGTGCAACGTCGAAGAGGCGATGGGCACGCCGCTGCGCGAGCTGATCGAGAAGCATGCCGGCGGCGTGCGCGGCGGCTGGAGCAATCTGCTCGCGGTGATTCCGGGCGGCTCGTCGATGCCGCTCGTGCCCGCGGGTCCCGACCAGGCCGACACGTTGCTCATGGACTTCGACGGCTGCCGCGAGAAGAAGTCGGCGCTGGGCACGGCCGCGGTGATCGTCATGGACAAATCGGCCGATATCGTGCGCGCCATGGCCCGGATTTCCTATTTCTACAAGCATGAGAGCTGCGGCCAGTGCACGCCCTGCCGCGAAGGCATGGGCTGGATGTGGCGGGTGCTCACGCGCATGGCCGAGGGCCGCGCCTTCAAGCGCGAGATCGACATGCTGATGGAGGTGACCACCCAGATCGAAGGCCACACCATCTGCGCTTTCGGCGACGGCGCCGCTTGGCCGGTGCAGGGCCTCATCCGCCATTTCCGCGCCGAGATCGAGCGGCGGATCGACGAATATACCGCCCATGCCGACGCGGCCGACGCCGTCACCGAAGGCGGCGTGCTCGATCCGCCGGTGCCGGCGGCGGCGGAGTAGGAGCGAAGAGAATGGCGAAGCAGCCAAGCGAGATGGTCGTCCGGGTTCTTCAGAAAATCCGGGGCGCCGGTCCGTTCGCGACCAAGGAATGTCGATGACCAAGCTTATCGTCGACGGCAGGGAGATCGACGTTCCACCGGAATACACGCTGCTGCAGGCGTGCGAAGCGGCGGGCGCCGAGATTCCGCGCTTCTGCTTCCACGAGCGGCTGTCGATCGCCGGCAATTGCCGCATGTGCCTCATCGAGGTTGTCGGCGTACCGAAGCCGCAGGCGTCTTGCGCCATGGGCGTCAAGGATCTGATGCCGAATAAGGACGGTTCGCCCAAGGTGCTCAGCACCCGCTCGCCGATGGTGCGCAAGGCGCGCGAAGGCGTGATGGAATTCCTGCTCATCAATCATCCGCTCGACTGCCCGATTTGCGATCAGGGTGGCGAATGCGACCTGCAGGACCAGGCCATGGCCTACGGCGTCGACCAGAGCCGCTTCCGTGAGAACAAGCGCGCGGTCGCGGACAAATATCTCGGCGCGCTGGTCAAGACCGCGATGAACCGCTGCATCCAGTGCACGCGCTGCGTGCGCTTTGCGACCGAGGTCGCCGGCGTCCCCGAGCTCGGCGCCATCGGCCGCGGCGAGGACATGGAGATCACCACCTATCTCGAAGAGGCGATGGTCTCGGAGCTGCAGGGCAACGTCGTCGATCTCTGCCCGGTCGGCGCCTTGACCTCCAAGCCCTACGAGTTTGCGGCGCGGCCGTGGGAGCTCAACAAGACCGAATCGATCGACGTCATGGACGCGCTCGGTTCGGCGATCCGCATTGACACGCGCGGGCGCGAAGTCATGCGCATTCTGCCGCGGGTGAACGACGACATCAACGAAGAGTGGATTTCCGACAAGACCCGGCACGTGATCGACGGCCTGCGTTCGCAGCGGCTCGATCAGCCCTATCTGCGCGCGAAAGGCCGCTTGCGCCCGGCGTCGTGGCGCGAGGCCTTCGCCGCGATCGCCGACAAACTCGCGCGGGCCAATCCCAGGCGGGTGGGCGCGCTGGTCGGTGACCTCGCCGCCGTCGAGGAGATTTTCGCGCTCAAGGATTTGCTGACGCGGCTCGGCGTCGGCAACCTCGATTGCCGCAAATGCGACTCGGCGCTCGATCCGGCATGGGGCCGCGCCACGTACCTGTTCAATGCGACCATCGCCGGGATCGATACCGCGGATGCGCTCCTCATCGTCGGCGCCAATCCGCGCAAGGAAGCCGCCGTCCTCAACGCCCGCATCCGCAAGCGTTGGCGCAGCGCCAAAAGTTTCCCCATCGGTCTGATCGGCCCCAAGGCGGACCTCACCTACGGCTACGATTATCTGGGCGCCGGCCCGGAGACGCTCGCCGCCATCACCCGCCACAGCTTCGCCGAGGCGTTGCGCAAGGCCGAGCGCCCGCTTGTGCTTCTGGGCGCCGAAGCCTTGGCGCGCACCGACGGCGCGGCGGTCGCATCGCTGGCGGCCAAGGCGGCGATCGATCTCGGCGCGGTGAAGGACGGCTGGAACGGATATTGCATTCTGCACAGCGCCGCGGCGCGCGTCGGCGCGCTCGATCTCGGCTTCGTACCGGGGCCGGGCGGCCTGAACACGCGGCAGATGGCGACGTCCGGCACGCTCGATGTTCTCTTCCTGCTCGGCGTCGACGAGATCGAGATCGCCGCGGGTGCCTTCGTGATCTATATCGGCACCCACGGCGACCGCGGCGCGGCGCGCGCCGACGTGGTGCTGCCGGGCGCGGTCTATCCGGAGAAGTCGGCGACCTATGTTAATACCGAAGGCCGGGTGCAGATGGCGACCCGCGCTTCGTTCCCGCCGGGCGACGCACGCGAGGATTGGGCGATCCTGCGCGCGCTCTCGGACGTGCTCGGCCGGCGGCTGCCTTACGACTCGCTCGCCGCCTTGCGCGCGGCCCTGTACAAGGCCCACCCGCATCTTATGCGCGTCGGGCAGATTGTGCCCGGCGATGCGGTCGATATTGAAAAACTCGCCCGGCGCGGCGGCGCCGTCGACAAGGCCCCGTTTCGCTTGAGCGTCGAAGACTTCTACTTCACCAATCCGATCGCGCGCTGTTCGGCGGTGATGGCGCAATGCTCGGCCATCGCCGCAGGCCGCGCGGCCGTGGCGGCGGCGCGATAGAGGACTGAACCATGACCGCGTTCTGGTCCGACTACATCTGGCCGTTGGTCGTCATGGTGGCCGAGAGCGTGCTGCTGCTCGTCGTCCTGCTCGTCGTCGTCGCCTACCTGCTCTATGCCGACCGCAAGATCTGGGCGGCGGTGCAGATCAGGCGCGGGCCGAATGTGGTCGGTCCCTGGGGCTTGTTCCAATCGTTCGCCGACCTGCTGAAGTTCGTGCTCAAGGAGCCGGTCATTCCCGCCGGCGCCAACAAGGGCGTGTTTCTCCTCGCCCCGCTCGTCACCTGCACGTTGGCGCTCGCCGCCTGGGCGGTGATCCCGGTCAACGGCGGCTGGGTCATCGCCGACATCAACGTCGGCATTCTCTATCTCTTCGCCGTCTCTTCGCTCGGCGTCTACGGCGTCATCATGGCCGGCTGGGCGTCGAACTCGAAGTATCCGTTCCTGGCGGCGCTGCGCTCGGCCGCGCAGATGGTGTCTTACGAGGTCTCGATCGGCTTCGTCCTCATCACCGTGCTGCTTTGCGTCGGTTCGCTCAACCTCTCCGCCATTGTCGAGGCGCAGAACAGCGCGTGGGGTTTTCTCGGCTGGTATTGGCTGCCGCTGCTGCCGATGTTCGTCATCTTCTTCGTCTCGGCGCTGGCCGAGACCAATCGGCCGCCGTTCGACCTGGTCGAGGCGGAATCGGAGCTTGTCGCCGGCTATATGGTGGAATACGGCTCGACCCCTTACATGATGTTGATGATGGGCGAGTACGTGGCGATCACCACCATGTGCGCCATGGCCACCATCCTGTTCCTCGGCGGATGGCTGCCGCCGTTCCCGGTGCCGCCGTTCACGTGGATACCCGGCATCGTCTGGTTCCTGCTCAAGGCGGGCGCCGTGTTCTTCATGTTCGCGATGGTGAAGGCGTTTATCCCGCGCTATCGCTACGACCAGTTGATGCGGCTCGGC
>JASHRY010000089.1 GCA_030037105.1 Xanthobacteraceae bacterium | reverse complement strand
GTGGCCGCGGCGTCGGCAATGCAAGACATCATCGTCGATGCCTTCCGCGTGGAAACCCTGGATGAGAGCGAGCAGGCCGCCGGCATGGCTTCCTACGTCGCCGCCTACCGCATCGGCACGCTCGCCTCGACGGCGGGGGCATTGTTCCTGGTCAGCGGTTTCGAGAGCGCTTTCGGCTTCGGCCGTCACGCCGCCTGGACCGCGGGTTACGTGATCATGGCCGCGTTCGTCCTGGTCGGCATCGTCACGACGCTCGCCGCCGCCGAGCCGGAAAAGTCGACTCAAGCGGACGCTACACATGCGCGGGAGACCATGCTCGCCCGCGTCATCGAATCGGCGACCGGAGCCTTTTCCGAATTTTTGTCCCGCAACCTGGCGCTGATCGCGCTCGCCTTTGTCGTGCTCTTCAAGTTCACCGATGCGCTCGCTGGCGCCATGACCGCGCCGTTCGTCATCGATCTCGGCTTCTCACGCAACGAATACGCGGCCATCATCAAGGGCGTCGGCTTGGCGGCGACCCTCACCGGCGGCTTCGCCGGCGGCTTTTTGGCCCGCGCTTGTTCGCTGCCGGCGAGCCTTTGGATCGGCGGGGCTGTGCAGGCGCTCGCCGCGCTGGCCTTCTCCTGGCAGGCGGTGGTGGGGTTGAGCGCGGCCTGGCTCACCTTCGCCATCGTGGTCGATAATTTTACCAGCGCCGTCGGCACGGTGATCTTTGTCGCCTATCTGTCCGCTTTGTGCCGCAATCCGTTGCATACCGCGACGCAGTTCGCGCTGCTGACCGCCTTGGCCGCCTTCGGCCGCACTTATCTGTCGTCGGGCGCGGGCTTTATCGCCGCGGCGACGGGCTGGCCGGCCTTTTTCGCGATTTGCGCGGCGGCGGGCCTGCCGAGTCTCCTGCTGCTCGCTGTTCTTCAGCAGCGAGGCCATTTCGAAGGATTGGAGACCGCGAAGGAATAGCGGGGCAGCGAACCGCGCAAACGGTGCATTCGGTCTGCCAGTTCACGCATGAGGTCCCGATCGGCGGCGTCAAAGGACCGCGGCACAGAATGCAAAAGACGGCACAAAAGACCCGCAAAAAAGTCTTTTTGTAAGGATCGGATAGCTATAATCGATATTGCCTCCTGCAGTTACCTTCGAACCGGGCGGTTCGGCGTCCCCATGGACATGATCCTCGTCAAGATTTTCGCCGCGGCGCTCGCCCTCAGCGAAGTGATGACCCAGCCGCAGGCGGTGAAGACGCATTTCGATCCGGTGCGCGATCAGGGCGAGGTGGTGCGGATCCTGCGCGCCGGCTGCGCCCATATGCGCCAAGCGTTCGACATCGAGGCGATCAACCTCGACGACCTCATCGCCACCGCGCTCGACGATCCAAAGGCGGTCGGGGCCAACATCGCGGCCTTTCACGGCATCAATTTCGCCGACCTCAACGCCGCCTATCATCAATTCTGCAAGAACGAGAGCATCGATAAACCGGTGGTCGATCTCGGCCAGGTGATCGAGTTCTTCAACAATGCGGCGGCCGATCTGCCCGACCCAGCGCAGCTCAAAGGCAGGAAGCTTCCGAGCATGAGCGTGGTGCTCGACGGCAAGGGCAAAAATTTTGCCGAGGTATTCGAGCCGGGGAACCGACGCATCTGGGTGCCGCTCGCCGATGTTCCCGACGTCGTGCAGAAGGCGTTCATCGCCGCTGAGGACCGGCGTTTCTTCCAGCACCACGGCGTCGACGAACGCGGCATCATCCGCGCCTTCATCGGCAATCTCGCCGATCCCGGGCGGCCCCAGGGCGGCTCGACCATCACCCAGCAGGTGGTGAAGAATCTCCTGGTCGGCGAGGACGTGACCTATGAACGCAAGATCCGCGAGATGATCGTGGCGTCGCGGCTCGAGGACATCATGAGCAAGCAAGAGATCCTCGAGCTCTATCTCAACTCCGCCTATCTCGGCCGTGCTTCCTGGGGCGTCGAGATGGCCGCGCGCAGCTATTTCGGCAAGTCGGCGAAGGCGTTGACGCTCGGCGAGGGCGCCATGCTCGCGGGCCTGCTCAAAGGGCCGAGCTATTACAATCCCGACCGCCACCCCGATCGCGCCAAGGAGCGCCTCGCCTATGTGCTCGGCCGCATGCAGGAGGACGGCTTCATCACCGCCGAACAGAAGGCGGCGGCGCTTGCCGCGCCGCCGAAGCTCGTCAACTTCCAGAAGCTGCGGCGCGACAGCGGCTTCCATTTCGTTGATTACCTCGCCCGCGAGGCGAAGTCGGACGGCATCGATAACCTGACCGCCGAATCCTACACGGTGCATTCGACGATCAACGCGGCCTTGCAGCGCGACACCGAGGCGGCGCTACAGGAAGGTCTGGCACGCTACGAAATCGCCTCCGGCCGCATGCAGTTCCACGGGCCGGAAGCGAATATCGCCGACGCGGTGCAGAAGCTCACGGCCGACACCGGGAGCGCTGCGCCGGCGGGTGCCCCACCGGCGCCGCCGGCCTGGCAACAGGCGCTCGAGGCCGTGCATCTGCCGCTCTACGACGTGCATTGGCAGCCGGCTGTTGTCTTGGACAAGGGCGGCAAGCATAGCGACGGCCTCATCCACGTCGGCCTCACCGACGGCCGCATCCTGCCGCTGCAAGCCTGGACCTGGCAAATCCGGCGCAGCCTCAGCCTTTACGATGTCATTTACGTGCACGTGGCGGAAGGTCGAACGAAAACCAGGGGCAACCGCGCGGCCGGATTCCCCGGCGCCGGGACCGCCGGCGCCGAAGCGCAATTGCGGGTGCGTCCGACGGTGCAAGGAGCGGCCCTGGTGCTCGAGAACAAGACCGGCCGCATCCTCGCCATGGCCGGAAGCTTCTCCTATCCGTTGAGCCAGCTCAACCGCACCTGGCAGACGCAGCGCCAACCCGGCTCGGCGATCAAGCCACTGACCTATCTCACGGCGCTGCAAGCCGGGCTGCAGCCGAACACGCTGGTGCTCGACGAGCCGATCACGTTGCCGCCGATTGGCGGCGGCGGTGGCGATGGCCGTGACATCATCGCCCGCGAGTATGGCGGCACCGCCCGCGAGGAGGATTTCTGGACTCCGCGGAATGCCGGCAATTACTCGGGTGGCGTCTTCACGCTGCGGCGCGGCCTCGAGGATTCGGTCAATATCGTGACCGCGCGCCTGCTCGGCGGCATTAGCGAGGACCCCGAAAAAAGCCTCGACAGTGTTTGCGCGACGGCCGTCGCGGCGAA